>CALASV010000195.1 GCA_937888895.1 uncultured Clostridia bacterium
AAATTCGCTACTGAAAGTACTAATTTTACAGTTGCTCCTTTTTCTACATTTGCTGTACTTGGCGTTATTTTTACTGCAAAACTTAATCCTTGTACAGTTGTGATACTCACCATCAATATTAAAATTGTAATAATTAAAGTAACTAATGTTTTTTTCATTTTTCTTCCTTCTCCCCTATACATTTATTAGCCCTACAAGAGCCGATTTCATTTGCGATAAATCTGTTAATGTTACGCTTCCTGTGTTATTCATATCTGCTGCTTTTTGTTGTATTTCGTTTAGTAGTTCTGTTCCTACTAGATGTAATTTTAGTTTGGATATATCTGTTGATGATATATCACCTGTACCTGTAATATCACCTGTTACAATTATTTGGTAAGCCTTATCTTCTCCTACATTTATAATTGTATCTGTTGTTATTATGTCTTCTTCTTGCAATTCTATGTTGTCTTTTAATATTTTTAGTTCTGCACTTGACTGAATATTTGATTTAAATACTTCTAAACTTACCATACGAGTAAACCGCGAAAATAAACCAACTGAAATATACATTAGTAAAATAATAAAATTAACTCCTCAGGGAATATTATATGCTATAAAAAAATATAAAGAAAATATTCGTTTTATTCCAAAACCTGTAAATTATATGCGAACCTTACTTTATAATGCAGAAGAACAAATGCACTTTGAAACTATTAACCAACAAAACCAAGGGGATAGTTTGCCCTCTGAACACCAAAACTCTAAAAAAAATGAACTAGAAAACAAATTTTGGGGTATGACCAAGAGCCACGCACGATATAACAATTATTCTCAAAGAAATTATACTCAAGAAGAACTAGATGACTTAGAAGCAAAATTATTACAATTAGCAATACAACAAACCGATGAATAATGAAAAAGAAAATATGACAAATAAAATCTTCTAATTAGCTAAATTTTATTTTCCAAAACTATTATAATTGATTTCCTTGATAATATTACATTCACCAAAAATAATTATTAAAAAAACAAATGAGTCCTTCACCTCTTACTAGGTGAAAGACTTATTGAATACAAGAAAATTAAGCATACCTTGCTGGGCAAAGTGGTCTATTCCAATCAATTGTACCTCCTAACGTGATGGCAAGTTGATTAGCAACTGTTTGAAATTCTTTGAAAAAACCTGCTTCACGTTTTTTAGAACGTCTACCTTTTGCCTTATAAATTTCTAAACTGATATACGCATCGTATGAAATGGAAAAGTCATCTGGTTCTCTATGTGGAAAAAAAGTCATCGTAATTTCATATTTAATCGTTCCTTGTTCGGAAGTAGAAGTAAGAGTTACCTGCACACCGTTACGTTGTATACCATTATAAAGGCAAGAGGCAGCAAAAAATTGTTTATAAACATCTATAACTTTCATAAATAGATTCCTTTACTGTCCACATTCCTTCACTTCAATATCTAACTTACATTCTGACATATGCTGTCCATTGACTTCTAATCCATACAATAGTTTTGCAGAAATTGTATGTTCTTCTTCTTCCACTTGAATTTTTTTCGTTTTCATCCCCAATGTTAAATCTCCAAATGGTGTAGAATAACAAGCATATTGTTTCTCTCCTAAGTGAAACAACATTTGTGTTGTCACTCCACCTTGTTTTACCATTTCTATAGCATCTGGTGTGATTTTTATACGATTTTTTGTTAATTTTCCGTTTTCATCTGCTTCATCATAAGAAAGATAATGAGTATTTTCTTTTCTTAAATAAGTTCCTGCACTAATCACTTCTACAGGTTCGTCTGCATTAATTTCTGCCTGTAAACCTCTTACTGTAATTACAACATTCTTTTTCATTTTTCCCTCTTTTTCTAATCAAAACACTTTACTGCTACATCTTCTACTTCTAATTTATTACATGGCAAAATCGTATTCGCAAATTGTCGAAACTTTTCTGCACCATCACTAACATAAAATTTATAAAAAGGTGCTGTCTTTGTTTCTTGACTTTTCAAAATATGTGCATCTTCTAGTACATATTTCAATTCTCTTGCTGTTTCATACGCTGGATTCACTAAAGTAACTTGTTCTCCCATCACTTCTCCAATGATACTTCTTAACAATGGATAATGAGTGCAACCAAGTACTAATGTATCCACTTGTTTTTCTTTCAATTCTGCTAAATAACGTTCTGCCACTTGTTTTGTTATCGGGTCTTTCAACCAACCTTCTTCTGCTAAATGAACAAATAATGGACAAGCTTTCCCAAACACTTCTACTTCTGGACTTGTTGCTTTTAAAAATTGTTCATAAATACCACTAGAAATTGTTCCTTCGGTCGCAATTACACCAATTCGCTTATTTTTTGTTGCTTGTGCTGCCATTTTTGCTCCCGGTTTTACAACTCCAATAAACGGAACATCAAACTCTGCTTTTATAACTTCTAACGCTAATGCACTAATTGTATTACAAGCTACTACAATTGCTTTCACTTCTTGACTTTCCAAAAACTTTGCAATCTGTCTAGAATACGCAATTACCGTTTCTTTCGATTTATTTCCATAAGGAACTCTTGCTGTATCACCATAATACACAATGGACTCTTGTGGCAAGGCTCTCATCATTTCTTTTACTACAGTTAAACCTCCGACTCCAGAATCGAATACTCCAATCGGTGCTTCATTTTTCATAATCCTATCCTCTCTAACTAAAAATTAGTCATTTTTTAAGCTATATTTTGTTTCATATTTTCTAATATATAACTTTCCTTATGTTAAATATCAAACCCAATATAGCTAGATAATATATCACTTGATAGGTTATTATAAGTTAATTTCACGAATATGAGCAAGTTCAATTAAATGTTCTACTAATTCTTTCTTTTCAATTCCTTTTGCACCCCAAAGCATTGGATACATACTAATCGAAGTAAAGCCCGGTAATGTATTAATTTCATTAAAAATAACTCGATTTGTACCATATTCTAAGAAGAAATCTACTCTAGATAATCCTTGACCATCTACTGCCTTAAAAATCTTTACTGCTGATTGTCTAATTTCTTCTTCTTTGCCTTCTGGTAACTCTGGAGAAATTACTGTCTTAGACTCTGCATTATGATACTTTGCTTCATAATCATAAAATTCTGCTGCTGCCAAAATTTCACCTACACCAGAAGCCTTTACTTCTTCATTTCCTAATACAGCACATTCTACTTCTCTACCTAAAATCGTTTCTTCCACTAAAATCTTACGATCATGTAAAGATGCTTCCTTTAATCCTGCAATCAATTCTTCACGATTCGAAGCTTTTGATACACCTCTAGAAGAACCTGCATTGGATGGCTTAATAAAAACTGGATAACCAAGCTGTTCTTCAATTGTTTCATATACAGAAACATCTTCGATTTCTTCTTTTCTTACAGCCACATATCTTGCCTGTGCAATTCCTAATGTATCTACAATAATCTTTGTA
>CALASV010000196.1 GCA_937888895.1 uncultured Clostridia bacterium
GGAAGAACAACCTGCATTACTTTCTGGTTCTGATGCTACTCATCCAAATTATAAATATTATCCATCTGAGCAAAGAACCTTCGACCGTTGCATTATTTGTGGTGGCACAGGTACACCATATCATCGTACATTTTCCTATAAAATTGCAAACTTTGACTATCCTCACTTACCTGTGAAACTATGGATGAAATGTAACGACTGTGGAAATTTATATACATGGAAACATCTGAAGAACATTTGGCACTTTCTGAACACTCTGAACTTATTTTACCAGATAAAAGCAAATATTTAACCACGTTAGGAACTGGAACTGGAATGTCCTTTTCCATTTGGGCAGATATTTTAAAACAAGTACGCACTTACTCTAAAGGTAATACACTCTTAGAAGTAGGTGTTGGAACAGGAGACTTATTAGCTACTGCCCTAGAATTACAATATAATGTTGACGCTGTAGAAATTGTACCTAGTTCAGCTCAAAGAGTTGCTAATATGTTAGATATTCCTGTTCATAACTGTGATTTTCTTCAATATCAATCCTCTAAAAAATATGATATCATTATTATGGGGGATGTCATTGAACATATTACAAATCCAACACAAGCTTTACTAAAAGTAAAAGAATTACTAAATGAAAACGGTGCTTTATGGTTATCTACACCAAACTATGAAAGTGCTTTTTCTCGTATGCACAAATTAGATGATGCTATGTGGCGTGTATGTAATCACCTTACTTATTTTTCTTATCAAGGATTTCAAGTACTTGCAGAAAAATGTGGCTTTATCATTCAAGAATATACGATTAGTAAACGTTATAATGGCTCTATGGAATTAATATTAACTGTAAAAAAATAAAATCATTATCTTCTATCAAAGCATAAGCCAAAAAATTTATTTTGTCTCTCTACAAAAAAGAGACTGTTGCACTAAGAAAAAAAGCGACAAGATATACATTCAAAGAAATAGTTCTATATCTTGTATGAAATTTACTTAGTGCAACAATCCCTTTAGAACAAATTATAAATATTTAAAACCGAAATTCCCTAATTTCCTTCAAAACTTCTCCATACGGTCTGCCTTTTCCAAACAACATTGTTGTACCAAGCACAAAACCATCCACACCCATTGGTGCAAATTTCTTTACCTTATCTGGTCCACAAGCCCCATCCCAATGCACTTCAAAATTCATTTCTTCTTTTATTGCAAGTAATTTCTTAATTTTTTTCCCAACATAAGGTAAATACATTTGTCCTGCATTTCCCGGGTTTACTGACATAACTAATACTTTTCTCACAATCTGTAACATTTCTAATACAGTTTCAATACTTGTTCCTGGATTAATCGCAATCCCCGGAATCATACCAGCATTGATAATTTTCTGCAATGTTGTAGAAGGATGATACTCTGCCTCTGGATGAATATAAACCGTATCTCCTTCGCGAAGCCTTTCTAAAAATAAATGAATATTATTATTCGGATGCTCAATCATTAAATGAACATCCAATGGTTTACTTGTTGCACTCGCAATATATGCCATATCATTTAATGACATAGCAAAATTAGGCACATAACGACCATCCATAATATCAATATGGAACGAATCAATTCCACCTTCCTCTAACTCTCGAACCTCTTTTTCCAGATTGCCATAATTGGCACACATCATAGAGGCTGTTAATTCAAAATTCATACGTATATCCTCTTTTCTTCCTTATTTCTTTTGAAATTAAGAATATCATAAACAAGTTATAGTTGCAATTAAAATCTACTGTTTCTTCTATTGATTTTTCCTTTTTTGAATAAACTGTTTTTACTTTCTTTTTATGGTAAAAAAAGATAATATATGGTATAATAAAGAAACTTACGAAAGGAGTTATCCATGGGAAAACTATATGAACGACAAGAAAAAAATACCAGTTCCTTTGAGGTATCTAACAATCAAACTACGCAACAGGAACCGTCTGAAACACGACAAGAGAGAGTACCATTCCATAGTGCCAATCGACAAAAATTACAAAGCTTGGCAAATCGTTATGGAGACACTATTTTTACAAACCAAAAAACAACAAATAAACCTATCAACAATACACAAGAAAACACATTAAATACTAATTTAAGTACAGTGCAAATGACAAAGGACCAATCAGCACAATTAGAATTAACAACGGGAGAAGAACAAAATAGTTCTACGGTTTGTCAACTTGCCAAACAAAATGCGATAGCAAGTGGCTTAGGAGAATGTTTTGGAGAACCGATTGATGTAGTGACAGGTGCATTTTTAATTACAACTACCGACTTTATACTTCCCAATAGTTCCAAAGACTTCTATTTAAAGAGAAACTATAATTCCACCAATCAAGTAGAAGGGATATTTGGTAAAGGCTGGAGCTTTCCGTATGAGGGAAAATTATATCAAGAACCAAGTGGAAATCGTTTGTATGTGACAATAGATACTGGTCATACATTACTATTTACATGGGATGGAAACAACGCAGTTAACATCACTCGTGGTCATTTTTGGTATGATTTAAAAAAAGAAAGAGAACATTGGAAACTGCTTGATAGAAAGAAGCATACTACCTATTATTATAATGAGCAAGGTCTTCTTCTTTCGATTGCTGATAACAATCATCAAAAAATACAATTTCACTATACCGAAAATAATCTAACGGATATTACAATGCCATTCGGATATCATCTTGAAGTAACCATGCAAGAGGGTAAAATTATCCAACTAAAAGATGAGCTAGGTAGAACGATGCAATATCGTTATAACAATGGCTTATTGTCTGATATTATTGATATGGATGGGGGAATTATTCATTATGACTATGATAACCATGGTTTTTTAGCCAAAGCGATTGACCAAGAACATGTCACCTATCTAGAAAATAAATATGATGACAAAGGAAGAGTTCTATTACAAACACTTGCTAATGGAGATAGTTATCATGCAGAATATAAAGAAAAAGAGCGAGAAGTGATTATATTTAATAGTGTAACTAATCAAACAGTTCTCTATACCTACAATGAGTATGGCGAAGTTTTAAGCGTATGTTATGAAGATAATACAAAAACAGAATATACGTATGATGAAGCAGGAAATCGAATCACAAAAATAGACCGACTAGGTAACAAGAAACGTTGGGAGTATGATACTTGTAATCGAATTACAAAAGAATACTATCCCGCAGGATTAATTGTTACCTATGAATATAATACAGAAGATGATTTGATTTGTACCTCAGATAATGCAAAGCGAAAAACCACATATACCTATGACCAACATCATAACTTATGTTCTATTACAGAAAAAACAGAAACAGAACCGGCGATTTCCCACTATTTTTATGACGATATTGGTCGATTAATAAAAGAAATTGACCCAAATGGAAATCAAACTGCCTATCATTATAAAGAAGGTTGTGGAAAACCTTCTGTCATTACTTATGCCAATGGAGAAGAAGTTCATTTTGAATATGATATAGCAAACCGAAAAATAGCACAAGAAGATACCTGTGGTAGAATAGAATATCACTATAATGCTAGAAATAAGCAGACAATCGTACGAGATGGCGAAGGAAATGAAACACATTGGAGGTATGATGAGGTAGGACGTTTGTCTGCCATGTATCCACCAAAAGCATGGAAAACACAACAAGGAGAAACCAAATATTCTTATGATTTCTTAGACCGTCTCATTGACACAACATATCCTGATGGTGCACATGAAAGACAAATCCGAGATGGCGAAGGCAAGATAAAAAAGAATTTTCATCCAAATGCATATAATATCCAGACAGAGAATGGCGAAGGTATTACATACGAATATGATAGTGATGGAAATAACATTCGTATTCATTATCCTGATGGTGGATGTGAGCGTATGTTTTATGATGCTGAAGGCAATCGTATCAAACATATTTTACCCGAATCGTATCATATAACAACAGATAATGGCGAAGGTTGGACTTATGCTTATGATGCCGAACACCGTTTACAAACGATAACAGGACCCGATGGCGTTTGCCTTGCTTCCTATCGATATGACTTGGCAGGAAATGTAATAGAAGAAACCGATGCACAAGGAAACACAACCTATCGAAAATACACATTACATGGACAACTAGCAGAAGTTTTAAAACCTGTCAAAAAAATGACCCCTCTGTTAGTAGAAGCTTTTCGAATAGAAAACAAACACGCTTCAAACATTCTCAAACACTCGCCACAAGTAACGAAAGAGAATAGAAGCGAAATTGTATATGAAAAAACTACCTATACTTATGATAAAAATAACAACCTAATCCAAGAATACCATCATAGTGGCTATTGGAATAAACATGGCATACTACAAGAAAAAGATGGCATAGATTTAATTATCACCTTTACTTACGATAAACGAAACCGAAGAATTGGTGTCGAAGATAATACAGGTGCCGTAACTCGTTTCCAATATGATGTACAAGGAAAACTAATCTATGAAGAAAAAGCAATTTCCAAAGAAATTCATCAAATCATACAGTATCAATATGACAAAGCAGGACATTTGATAGAGAAAAAAGAACAATTAGCAAGTGGTCTTCCAACCAACAATGACGAACCAAAATTTGCTATCACTCGTTATCAGTATGATGAAAATGGAAATCGCATCGAACTCATTACGCCAGAAGGATATCATATTTATAGAACGTATGATGTTTGTGACCGTTTATCGTCAGAACGAGTGGTAGATAAACAAAATGGTATTGATCGTATTGTATGTGTAAGTTATGACCTTGCTGGAAATATTACGAAAGTTACTAGACAAGGAAAAGGTTGCGAAGCATGGGAGCTTCAGTATGATTATGATTTCAAAGACCGAATTACTCATGTGAAAGATTGCCTAGGACCAATCTTTACTTATACTTATAATAAAAATGACTGGTTAACAACAGAATTACTTCCACAAACAACTACAACTATAGAGCAAGAAAGTATAAAAAATCAAAACACCTATCATTATAATTGTTATGGTCAAGTCATTCAAACAGTAGATGGAACAGGTATTGTACAAAAACAAAATCAGTATTTCCCAAATGGAACACTGGCTTCCACCCAAAATGCAGATGGAACTACAATAGAATACTCCTATGGAATACATGGTTTACAAACAAAACTTCACACTGCTAGAAGTAAAACCACAAAAACACCAGCTCAAACACTTACTTATGATAGTCGTGGAAGAATTACTGGTATCTTAGATGGCAATCAAAATCAAACAAACTATACGATAGATAGTTGGGGAAGGATTCAAACCGTACATCATCCCGATGGTAGTAAAGAAACGTATACCTATAATTTCGCAGGTCACATTACTACAACAACCGATGCCAATGGTGGAACCATTACCTATCGTTATAACAGCCAAGGAAACGTTTGTGAAATCATTGACCAAGAAGGCAATAGCGAAACGTTCCATTATGACAAAGAAGGTCGCATGATATTACATATTGACCGAAATGGTAATCAAGTAAAAACAACCTATAATGTAGATGGTAATCCTGTACTAGAATGTGCCTGTGATAACAAAGGAAAACAAGAAATCACTCGCTCTTTTGAATATGATGCCAATGGAAATATAAAAAAAGCTATCGCAGGAGGTTTTTGTTACACCTATCAATACCGACCAGATGGAAAACTACTCCAAAAACAATCCTCAGGAAAAACAGTCCTCGCTTGTACTTATTATAACGATGGAAGTTTAGAAAGCCTAACCGACATCAGTGGAAAAACCATATATTATCACTATGATTGGCAAGGAAAACTGTCTGAAATCCAAGACAAAACAGGGCAATCCTTGGTACAATATACTCATACATTAGGTGGAAAGTTAAAAGAAATCCACCATAAGAACGGAATGTCTACCTTATATGACTATGATACCGAAGGAAATATTGTACATCTTCGCTTGGAAAATAAAGAGGGAGAAATTATTTCTGATTTCCATTATGAGTATGATGGAAACGGAAATCGTATTCTAAAAACAGGTACTTTTACAGAGAAAACAGGACTAAAACAAAGTAACATTTCTTACTGTTATGATAAGAAAAACCAACTAATAAAAGAATCACAAGATGGAGAAAGTATTAGCTATCACTATGACCTTTGTGGAAATCGACTAAAAAAGGTTGATAAAAATGGCACAGAGCGTTATACTTATAATAGAAAAAATCAATTGTTACATCAAGATTCGAATCAAGAAGATACAACATATGAATATGACCTACAAGGTAATATCTTAAAAACAACAGGAACAAATGGTATCACTACGTATAGTTATAATGCATTCAATCAACAAACGATGATTTCCATGCCAAATGGTAATACACTAGAAAACTACTACGATGCAGAATATCTAAGAGCAAAAACTATAGAGAATGGAACAGCAAAAAGTTTCCTATATTATAATGGAGAATTACTCGCCGAATCCAAGGCAGATACAGAACATACACTTATCAACCAATATATTCTTGGTTATGGTGTGACTGTAGGATGGAATCCAGAAACCAAAGAATATTATTCTTACCATTTAGACGAACAAAACAGCACAGCGTATATTACAGACGAAGCAGGAGCTATTCAAAACAGTTATCAATATGGTGCATTTGGTGATATCCGACAGAAACAAGAAAACATCCATAACCGTATTCTCTACACAGGGCAACAATACGACCAAGTTAGTGAACAGTATTATTTAAGAGCAAGGTTCTATAACCCAATAGTAGGAAGATTTTTGCAAGAAGACGTGTATCGAGGTGCTGGATTGAACTTGTATGCATACTGTGCGAATAATCCCGTGATGTATTATGACCCAAGTGGGTATTCACCTAAAAGAGCAATGAATTGTAAACATACAGATAGTAGTGATAACATTCCTGTAAGTAGAACAAACTGGGGACCAGAACATGGCAAAGGAAATACTAAACATAACAATGCAATTGAAGATGAATTAGATCGTGCTTCTCAAGATGGTGCAACGGATTTAAGAAAGAATAAGGTCCAAGTAGATGTCAATGGAACTCGTGTTTTCGGAAAAAATGGCAAATTTACTAGACCAGATGCTTCATATGTTCTTAATCAGAAAAGACACAATACAAATTATGTATCAAATTCTAATGACATTGCTAGAGAACAAGAAGTATTTAACCTTATGAAAGAAGCTGACCCAAATGCTATTAACACTTTAATAACAAATTATTAATGGAGGTAGAACGTATGATAAAACAAAATGCACCTAATCATATAATTAAATATTGTTATAAAGATAATACAGATGATTATTATATATATTTGCATAAAAACTATGAAACGGAAAATTCATTTGTGTATAAATTAAGATGTACTTGTGGTTGTAATAAGTTTATTGTGTATCAAGATCAACATCCAAGTATTTTTGCAGAATGTATTAACTGTAATCAAATGATTACTATATATGACTTGGATTATTATCCATCAGCTATAAAACTTAAAAAAAATTTCAATTTAATTAAAATAGATATTGAACCTGTCTGGGTTTACGTCAATTATGAGTATAGTGATGAATATTTGTATGAAGAAGATGTCGAGTTTGATGCAGATGACATTACATGGGGAAAAGTATTTATTGCAAATAAGAATGAATTAAAAAAAATTTTAGATGATGAAACAGCATAAACTTTAATTATATGAAAATACTCCAAACAAGACGTATGGAAGTAATATTTTTTATAATATACTTTCCACACGCCTTGTTTTTGAAACACTTACCTATCTTACAAAGTGTCAAAACCAATTTTATTTATATTTTTGGAAACATAGCATCCTTATTCTCCAATTAATACCTTTTTCCCTTCAAATGCAAATCCATATTTTTTAATGCCTTCTCTTTCAAATCCTTTTGCTATTAAACTTGCTTCATACTGCTTATTTTCAATCTGCTTTAAAGCAATTTCCACAGTTTCTTCTAATGATTTTTCTTTTTTCGGATTATGCACCTTAAATTCTATAATAATTGCATTTTTATTCTTATCCACAGGTTCTAACATTACATCATACCGTCCAAATCCACTTTCTCGATTCGATGTCAATCTATATTCTCCTATCAATTCTATCATCAAACCTAAGACAAACCCATGATAAAATTTTTCTGGTTCTGATTCCGATGGTGTTTTTGCTGTATCAAAATAACTAAAGATATCTCTTGTAATTCGATTCATATATTCATTCATTTCTTCTACATCATCTCGAAGTAACGCTTTTAGGAAACCATTATAATCACGTTTTACACTATAAAACCATGCTCGTACCATACTATAAAACATATGCTTTACTTCATAATTTGTTAATGCAACATCACATAATACTTCTCTATCTCTTACCAAATTCATTTTTTCATAGCTTAATACCTTTAAATATCCCCTTGTAAGTAAAAAACTCCAAATCGCATTTTCATCTCTATCTAACTGTTTATATATAAATTGTTCATTAATTTTACATCTGATTAATTTGCCATTTAATAAATCTTCAAATAACTCTTTAATTTCACTATTTCCCTCTCGTATTGTTTTATCTATTAAACCATTACTATTTACATCAGCCCAATATGTCTCATATATTCCTTCTCTCAAAAATTTTAAAATACACCAAGGATTATAAATATTTTTATATGTCGCAAAACTAAAACCACCATACCATTGCATTACTCTTTCTTTTTCTTTCTCCAAACCATATTCTTCTAAACTAGCAAAAACTTCTTCCTCTGTAAAACCAAAAGAAGTTGCATACTCATTAGATGTCGTTGTTACAAACTTTATATTATTTAAATCGGAAAAAATAGATTCCTGACTTATGCTTGTAATACCAACCATCATACCTCTTTCCAAATAAGGATTTACTTTAAACATACAATGAAACATACTTCCTATAAAACTCACCCATTCCTCCCAATATCCTTGTCTATGGGCTTCTTTCATTGGTATATCAAATGCATCAAGTAAAATAATCACCTTTTTACCATAATACTGATATAAATATTCACAGAGTTTATGAATTGCAACTGTAATATCAACATCATTCATCTCAAACGAAACTTGTTTAACAAAATCTTTATTTGTCTCTTTTAATGCTTCACTCTCAAATATAAAATTATATTTTGAATATAATTCTATAATTAAATGAATCATTGCATATCGTGCCTGTTTATAATCTCTTGATTTTATACTAGCTAGTGATAAACTAATTACTGGATATGTTCCCTGCATTTTCTGATACTTTTCTTCCTTCCAAATAGAAAGTCCCTCAAATAAATCTCCTCTATTTTCATACTTTATAGAAAAGAAAGTTTCCAACATACTCATATTTAATGTCTTCCCAAAACAATAAGGACGCATAATTAAAGTCACATCATCCCCACTTTCCCACCATTCTTTAATAAACGATGTTTTATCCACATAAAAATGATTATCTTCTCTTAATTTATCAAAACTTTGTATACCAATGGCTACTTTCCTCTCCATACAAATAACCTCTCTTTCCACTATCTACAATCAATTATTGAACCAATCAATACTTCTTTCCCTTGAAATGCAAAGCCATATTTATAAATTTGTTTTTTTGTAAATCCTTTCGCAAGTAAAGTAGCTTCATATTGTTTCTCCTCAATTTGCTTCAAAGCTGTTTTCACGGTTTCTTCTAATGACTTTTCTTTCTTGGAATTATACACTTTAAATTCTATAATTATTGCATTTTTATTTCTATCCACAGGTTCTAACATCACATCATATCTTCCATATCCACTTTCTCGATTTGAAGTAAGTACATATTCTTCCATCAATTCTATCAACAATCCTAACACAAATCCATGATAAAACCGTTCTGGTTCTGTTTTTGATGCATCTTTCCTTGTATCAAAATGACTAAACACATCTCTCGTTACTTGATTGATATAAATATTCATTTCTTCTACATCATTCCGTAATAATGCCCTTACAAACCCACCATATGCTACTTCTGTAGTTTCAAACCAATCCTGTACTAAACCAAAAAACATACTAAACACTTCTCCATTTGTCAAAGCCAATTCATACTGTGGTCTTTTCCTAGGAATTTTAATCTTCTCTTTATTCACTACTTTTAAATATCCACTCGCAAGTAATAAACTCCATACACTCGCCTCACTATTCCCAATACGATTATACACAATTTGTTCCTCTAGTGTGGTAACTATCGTTTCTCCTTTGAGCAATTGTTCAAATGTAGATTTCATATTGATATTACTTTCTTGCAATAATTTACTTACCAAACGATTACTACTTGTATTTGCCCAATAGGTTGCATAAGTTCTCTTATCTAAAAAATTTAAAATAGACCATGGATTA
>CALASV010000197.1 GCA_937888895.1 uncultured Clostridia bacterium
GAAGTCAGAGAAAAAGATTTTATTCTAGCTCATGTTATTTATAAGGGAGTGTAATGTATGTGTTACAAACAAGAAAGATATAAAGAAATAGCTGATAATCTTATTTTAATTTTTCAACATGTTTATGCGTTAGATATAACCGAGGAAGAATTACGTGAAGCTATAAAAGATAAAATCGAAAGAACTGAATATAGAAAGTTAATAAAATATTATGAAAAATGATATTGATGATTTAGTTATCAGAAATATGAAATTAGTACCTTTTATAATAAATAAAATGGGTTTGGATTTTATGTATGATGATTTAGTTGATATCGGTTGGATTGGTTTATTAAAAGGTGCTATTGCGTATGATAAAGATATGGGATTAGCAGAAAGTACTGTGTTGTGTAAATATATTAAAAGTTATATACATACATATTTAAAAAAACCTAAAGTTGTGGAATTATCGTTAGATGTTGAAAATGCAGAAGACAATAGCGATTTGTACGATTGTATACCTAGCGATTTTGATATAGAATCTGAATTTAGAATATGCTGTATTTTAGAAGAAATTGAAAAAACCTTGAAATACGACATGTGCAATCGAAAAAAGAATGGTATAAACCACGCAGATATTATATCGGATTTATTAGGTATCAACACAAATCAATTATCAATAAACGAAATAATAAGAAAATATAATGTTTCACGTGAAACGTTAAAAAACATTAGAAATAAATTTAGAAAAAAACTTAAAGAAAGATTAAAATTTATACTTGACTAATTAAACACAATATGATAACATATAAGTATAGAAGGAAGATGATTAAAATGGGATAAGGGATATCAATGCGAATGAAATTGAACAAGTTCTTGATATGTATCAAGAAATACGAGAGATTGTCGACATTAATTCTGTTAACGAGTTCTGCGATGAATTTTTAGACAGATGTGAGTGTTGTGGTAAACTAGAATACAAAATATGTTTATATACGACGAGATTATGGTACGGGCAAGTACAAAATGTTTGTTGGGATTGCAAACGTGTGATAGAAAGAGAAAACGAAGAAATGTCTGGTTGTTTATACGATGAAATTGATGCTATTGTAGAAGCATATAGATTGGGAGTGTTATAATGGAGTATAGTATTATACCTAGAGTGTATGATGTAGATTATAGTTTTATTGTTAAAAATTATTTGAATCCTGAACTGTGGGATATGAAGTGGACGTTGTTTATGTATAAAGATTTCATAATATATCTTGAGTTACACAGTATAAAATGTAAAGATAAAGAAATATGGTTTAAGTTGTTTTATAATGATGAATCTACAAGACATGATTATCAAAACGAAGTGATATGTTATAATTTGCAAAACAGCTCTTTGAAAATACTTTTACAACAAATAAATGGGGCTATGTTTAGGTTGTTAGAGAAAAAAGAACTCAAAGATATACATAATACCGAAATATATCAAAACGTTTTAATAGAATACAGTAATGAAGATGATATTTTGCGTGAAATTGCAGAAGATTTTTTAGACAATGAAGGTGTAACTAACGACGATATTAGAGAATGTTATATTGATAATTTCATAAGCGATAATAGATTGAAAGATACAAAACAAGCTGAAGTCGAAGCAAATTTAAAATATGTTACGGACGCTGAATATTTCTTAGTATTGACAAAAGCTATTAAAGATGATACAAGATTTGAAAAAGTAAGTGATAAAATAAAAAATCATACGAATTTAGATATTGATGAATTATTGACAGAAGCTAAATTATTGGAAGAACAAGATTACGAATATTTAGAAACGTTACGAGACAATTTGGAGGCGATATAATGTGTAGAAAAAATGAAGAAACTCAAACAATGTTTTTAATACAAATGGAAAATGTTATAAAAGCATATGAAGAGGCTGATAGGTTATTTGAAGAATTTAATAACAATCGTATTGATTATCCTAAATTAATTAGCGAAATAGACACAAAAAGAAGCGATTTGCTTCATCGTTATACAAATGGTTCTATATTAACAGATGAACAACATTTACAACTATCTAAATGTTTACAAAAAATAGAAGAAGACCGAAGAAGTCTTAAGAATATCGAATATATTTGTGCATGTTGGGATAAACATAAAGCTAAAATAACTAACAAAGCTACTAGACCTTTTTTAAGACAAGCAATCAGTAATACAATATCCAATTTAGATTGTGATTATAAACCTCGTATATATAGTTATGAATGTATAGATGAGATGATAAATCAACCAACAGAAAACGTTGAAGTAAAACCTACTAGATTCGGTAAAGGTCGTACAGCAGGTTCTAAAAATATAACAGATGAGTTAAGAAGACGAATAAAAGAAGAACTAAATACAGGTAAAAGTGCTATAAATGTGGCTAAAATATGTAATGTGTGTGTTGCTACTGTATACAATGTAAGAGGTAAAAGTGAACAATTACAAGATTCTCAAAACTAATTATTTAGATAAAGGTTTGAAAATTTTCCCTGTTATTGAAAACAAAAAAGAACCAATGATACCAGCGTGGCAAATAGATTGTTCTTCTGATAAGTTACAAATATCATATTGGTTAGATAATGCACCAAATTGTAATTGGGGTTTACCTTGTTCACAAAATGATTTATTTGTATTAGATATAGATGTTCATAATATAAATGGTTTGGAAAGTGCTAAAAAGTTGCTAAATGATTTAGGTATCAAAGAACTAGATACCCTTTCTCAAAAAACACCAAGTGGTGGTTTGCATTTGATATTTAAATCTGATGACGAGTTGAAAAATGTCTTAAATTCTTCAAACTCTTTTAAAGATTATCCTGGTATTGATATTAGAACAGATGGTTATATCTTAGTGAATCCTAGTATCATAAATGGAGTGTCTTATGAGTTCAATAACACAGAAAAGGAAATAAACGAATTACCACAAGCACTTAGAGAGTTTATATTAAATCAAAAAGGTTTGAATAAAAAAGAAAAAAAAGAACACGTTGAATATGTTCGACCTGATAAAGTTGAAGAAGGTGGTCGAGATACATCTGTTTTTGAATATGTAAGTGATTTATATTTTAAAACACGTTTAACGTTTGATGAAATATTATTGTTAGCTGACAATTTCAATAAAACTGTTTGTGAACCACCTTTACCTCAAAGAGAGGTTAAATATAAAGTTAAAAAAGCGTTTAAAAAAGATAGAGGTAAATGTATGTTTATTAGACTTAATAATAACGAGGAGGAAGAAGAAAATGTTTGATTATGCTATGTTTTACAAATTAGTACATTCACGTATCTCAAAACAAAGTGATAAAATATTATACATTTGTGAAGATGCTAACATTAGAAAAATATTTGTAAATCATCATCCAGATATTGAAAGAAAATATGTGTTGACTATTAATAACATTTGGAACGATGATAAATTAAGAGGTTTATGTTATAAAGACTATATAATAATAGATAACAAAAAAGACGCCTATAAAAGCGTCTGAGTGTTAAAAGGAATCGTATTATTAACACTACAATATTATATTAAAAATTATCAAAATTGTCAAATTAGGTATTGACTTATTTGAAATAATATTGTAGTATATTGTTAAGGAGGTAAATATGGAAACAGAATTATATAAAACACTTAATGAAATGCTATTAGATAGTGAATTATCAAAAAGAGCGTTTTGTAAACAACATGATATACCCCACGCTTGGTTTATTGAATTTATGAATCCAACTAAACCTTTTAGACCATTACAAGTAAAAACACAAGGTTTATTGAAAAATCATTTAGGTATACCTATTAAAATGATGATAGATTATAATAATGCGATAATAAAAGAAAGAAGTGCTTAATATGTGGAGTTTAAGAATTTTAGATAAGACAACAAAAAAGATTTTCGAAAAAGAATTACCAACTTATGAATATGAAAAATTTAAAAGAAGTTGCAAATACTCTAAAAAATTACAAATAGTTTCAGAAATGAGGATTTGGTAAATGGGTATTGAACAATATACAGTTGGTAAATCTTGGGAAGAAGAAATTTTAGAATATTATTCTTCACATGGTTATAGTACTTTGAAACTTCCAACAGATTTAGAAGGAACTGTTTTTGATATCATAGCTATTAAAAACAATCATGCTGTTTGTATTGAATGTAAGCATACATCAACTGATAAATTATATTACAAATCAAGTGGTTTACAGAGAAAACGTGATGAACTTGACAATTTTTATAATAATGGTAATAATGTTATAATATTTGCGAAGTCTGATAAAACAGGGACTTTTCTAATAGATTGGAAAGTTGCTAAAAAAATATTCAAAGATAAAGGTTATATAAAAAAAGAAGATTGTATACCTTGGGAGGTGAAATAAATGACTAAATGCGATTTTAAACCAGGGGATTTAGTTGAAATCAAATCATGGGACGAAATGGAAAAAGAGTTTGGAACATATGCTAACGGAACAATTAAAGCTCAATTTGGTTTTAACAAAGAGATGAAACAGTATTGTGGTTTGAAGATTATAATAGAACGTATTACAGACGGTGGTAGGGTATATTTCAAAGACGATACTCGCAAGTTCTTGTTTTCAACAGATATGATTAAACACATTGACTATAGCTATGTTGTTGATAATTCGATACATAAAATTAACGTAGAAGATACACCACGTGCGTTAGATATAGCTAGATTATATCCGGAAATAATGTTTAGTGATGCTATTGATTGTAAAAAATATTGTGAAACTGATTTAGAAATGACAAAAGAAGCATGCGACGCTTTTGATGCGTTAGTACAAGGAATACTTGAAGATAAAAAAGATAAAAAGAAAGAGGAAGATAATATGGAATTAATTAAAATTTACAAAGAAAATGCAATGAAAGTAATAACAGAAGCTATTAAAAATGAAACCGAAACTAGAATGGAAATAGATAGTTTCATATCTACTTATAATAAATTGATAGCTGATTTTGAAAAGAATTTAACTGAATTATATGAACAACAACCTTTAACATGTAGAAGGTTAGAACAATCTTGCAGTTCTAATTTGTATGGTATTCGTATATCACCTTTATATAAAGATGATGTTGCGACAGATGTGGCTAAAGTATATGAAAACTATATTGTAGAATTAGACGCAAGACTTGCCGAAGTACAAGCACAACTTGATATCATTAGAAAAGCTAATCCTACAAATAGTTACGAACTTACTATGAATGTTCTACGTAATTATGGTATTGTAGACGAAAACAATATGCTTAATAAATATGAACTACCTGTGGTAGAAGCTAAAGTAGAAGTAGTAGAAGAAAATGCTACTGAACCTGAAAAACGTGGTAGAAAACCTAAAAATAAATAATTAGACAAAAGATAGAGGTGGAGAATGAAAATAATAATAACAAATCTGATACAAATAGAAGAACCCACCTCTTTAATTTTGCGATATTGTAAAGAAAAACTTACGTTTAAGAACCCGGATTATGATAAAAAACGTAGGATGGGTATTTGGTTAGGTAAAACACCAAAAGAAATTAAATTATATGATTTATATCAAAATAGCGTTTATATACCTATAGGTTGTTTTAACGATATATGGGAGCTTCATCCTTATAAAGAAGATTATGTTGATGTATCGAACTCAAAACCTATTGTGATAGCATCCACAATAAAATTGAGAGATTATCAGCAACCTTGTTTGAAAGCAATTGAAGAAAATTATACAGGTTTATTCATTCTCCCGGCTGGAACTGGCAAGACAATTTCAGCCTTAGAATGCGTGCATCACTTAAAACAAAAAACACTATGGTTAACAAACACTATTGATTTACTAAATCAAGCAAAAACTGAATGTGAAAATAATATGACTTGTAAAACAAGTACAATAACACAAGGGAAGTGTGATTATTCGGGAGATGTTGTTTTTGCAACGGTTCAAACGTTAGTTAATATTATCGACAAAGGCGAAATCCCACAAGATATTTTCGGTATGGTTATAGCCGATGAATGTCAGCATTGTGTTATAAGTGCTGATAGTATAATGCAATTTCAGAAATGCATGAACTACTTCGCAAGTCGTTATAAGCTAGGTTTAACAGCAACATTACATACAAGTAATGGTCTTCATAAAACAATACCTAAAATTATAGGTGATGTTATTTATGACATGAAAAAAGAAAAAGATTCATTCGTAGGGTACTACCAGGGTGAACAAGTAGTTAAAGTCCCAGCTCATGTTTTTCAAGTCCCAGCTCAAATAAATTTAATACCAACTACATATAGTATAGTCGGTAAAGATGTTATAGATAAGAAAAATCAAACTGTTAGCTTTACAAAGTTGATTACAAGTATTTCAGAGGACTACGCTAGAAATACTCAAATAATTTCTCTACTATCAACTTTGAAAGGTTCTACAATAGTAGTCAGTGATAGAACAAAACAACTTGAGTTATTATCTAAACATTTTGGCGAAGATGCTTTATATGTTGATGGTAAAACAAAAAAAGATAAAAGGGAATGTGGGTTAGAACTTGTAAGACAGGGAAAAATAAAATACTTATTTGCCACCTACAAGTTAATCTGTGAAGGTTTTAATGCACCAATTCTTGAAAACTTAGTTATGATTACTCCTGTCAAAGACTTGCGAATAGTTATACAAAGCATTGGTCGAGTACAAAGACCATACAAAGATAAAAAAATAGCTAACGTTTATGATTTTGTGGATGATGTCGGTAAGTTAGATAAATTCTTAAAAGAGCGTAAGAAAATATATAAGAAAGAGGGATATGATGTCAGAGAATGGTGAAATGCTCGATAGTTCTAAAGTTACTATCGAAAAAGTAGAATTTGAGAATTACAAACAAAAACAAAGATATTATGATGAGAAATATAAAAATAGAGAAACTATTTTACATCAACAACCTTTTGGTTCTGTAAAATTTGAAAATGGTAAATTTATTAGAAAATTTAAAGGTACTACTTTAAGACATTTTTAAAAGGAGCGATTGTATGGTATTAATAGAAACTATGTGGTGGATAATAGTATTATTATTTGAAATTTTGTTGGTATATGTATTAGGTATATGTGTGATATTTTTAGGATGCTGTATATTAGCGAATATAATAGATTTTCTGAAAGGTGTTGCTATCGGAATATCATCACAGATAAATAAGAAGGATGAATAATGAGTTTTGAAGATTTATTAAAGCGTCTTTGGGGATATGATGGAGAGATTCTAGCTTACGATTCTCTCTTCATATTCAAAAACTATTTAACCGGTGAGAAAAAAGAATTTCATAACTGTAGTGGTAATGATATACAAGAATGGTTTGATGAAGTAAATCCAATATTATGTGCGTATAACTGCAATAATTACGATAAACATATCTTACGATGTTGGATAGCAGGAATGAATCCTCAAGAACTCAAAAAAGTAAACGACTATATCATCGGTGGAGGCAATGGTTGGGACATTGATGTGGGATATGTTAAGTTACCAACTATGTGGGATTTCTTTAACGAAATAAATCCACGCAAGTCTTTAAAAGAAATTGAAGGCAATTTAAGACTAAACATTACCGAAAGTAAAGTATCGTTTGATATCGATAGACCTTTGACGAAAGAAGAATATGAAGATTTAAGATATTATTGCGAATGTGATGTCGATGCTTTATTTCCATTATTTGAAAAATTAAAAAATAAATATAAGTCAAAATACATAATTAGTAAACTTGGTAACATAAACCCTGAATTCGGTTTATCGCAAACGGATGCTAATTTGACTGCTATCTTGTTGCAAGCTGAAAAGAAAACATATACTGACAATTTCGACTATAAATATCCACATTGTATCGACAAATCGAAAATACCAGTGAAAGTGCTAAATTATTTCGACGATGTTATCGCACACAATGATTTGGATTATAATCCTCCAGCACCGGAAATAAAAATTCAAAATTGTACTGCACAGTTGGGTTACGGGGGTATACATATGATGACTGATGGCGTGTTTAGTTATGACAGAGGTGATAATTTGCCATGCGAATAGTTCGAGAAATTTGGAAACCTATTAAAGGTTATGAAGGTTTGTATGAAGTATCCAACTTAGGTAGAGTGAAAAGTTTATCTAGACAAAGAGTACGTGAAACAATAATGAAACCGGAATATAATAAAGGATATTTGCGAGTAACTTTGTCTAAAGATAATCACAAACGACATTGGTTTGTACATAGATTAGTCGCGGAGGCATTTATACCAAACGATGACAAACTACCGTATATTAATCATATAAATGAAGATTCGACTGACAACAGAAGTTCTAATTTGGAATGGTGTACTCATTTATACAACTTGATGTATGGTACAAGACGACAAAAAGTTATAGATAAAGAAAGAAAACCTGTTAATCAATATACAACAGATGGTGTATTGGTTGCTACTCACATGTCGATTCAGCAGGCGTCTCGTACTATTGGTAAGAGTGCAAGTGCTATATGCAATTGTTGTCAAAACAAACAACATATCGCTTATGGTTATATTTGGAAATATGCTGAGAGAGGTGAGGTGAACGATGGCGAGAATATTTAAAAACTTCGATGTTACTTCTCTTTACCCGAGTGAAATAGAGATTTTCGGATATTCCAGTAGAAGTCAAAAAAATAAAGATTCATATATAGATTTGTTACATATGCGTAAAAAAGCAAAACATGGTTTATTGGAAGAATCTTTTTTGAAGCAGTTTGGTTTGACAAACGACGATTTGAAATCAGGATTGAAGTTACCTTTAAACGCATATTCGGGAGCACTAAGAGCTAAATTTAATAAGTTGTATGACAATTTGCAAGGTTTTTCTATTTGTACTACGGGTCAGTTGTTACTATTACAGTTGATGCACGATTTGGACAAAATACCTACGTTGGAATTTGTATCTGCTAATACCGATGCTGTAGCATATACCATAGAAGAGGAATACCAACCGTTAGCACAGAAAGTGTTGAATGAATGGCAAGAAGTGACAGGGTTAGAATTAGAAGAAGATAATGTTGTAAAAATCGTTATGCGTGATGTAAACAATTATGTAGAAATTGTTCAAACGGGAGAAAACGATTATTCCGTCAATTATAAAGGTGGTACTTTCACAGGGAAACACATATTTAAGTGGGACAAACATTCTAAAATATTTAAGTATTCGTTTGATGATGATATTAAAGGTAATTCAATGACTATTGTTTCAGAAGCAGTGCTCAAATATTTATTGTTCGATAAAAAAATCGAAGAAACAATTAATAATTGTAATGATATATTCAGATTTCAAATCATTACTCATTTAGGTCATACCTATCAAAAAATGGTTCAAGAATCACCAGATGGTGATATTGAACTACAAAGAAACAATCGTATTTACGCAGGGTTAAAACCCAGTGGTAAGCTTGTTAAAGTAAAATCAGACGGTCGAAGAGATTCGTTGTCGAACAGTCCTGATAATCCAATAATAGACAACGCAAACAAATGTACTATTGAAGATGTTAATAAAAAGTGGTATATTAAAATAGCACAACAGAGAGTAGAAGATTTCTTAGGTACAGGAAAACAAATATTGAAAGGAAGAAAAAAATTAATGAAAAAAGATGAATTGATAGAAGAATTAGAAAAAGCAAATAAAAAAATAGAAGAGTTAGAACAAAATCAAGCAACTATGACTAATAATGACAGCCCTGGTATAAGATTATTGAAAAAAATAAATAAATTTAGAGAAGCTGTTCAAGAACATAAATTTATTATGGATAGAGCTATGGATGACAAACTTGGTGGAGGAGAATATGCAAGTATTGGTCAACTTTATAACTTTGTTCAACAAACATGTTTAAAAGTTGGTTTAGATTTCTCATTTGAACCTATAGAAGTTATTAGATTTGAAAAAGACCTTTTCAAACCTAGTGTAGGTGCTCCAAGACATTTATCGGAAGTTAGATGTATTGCTACATTTACTGATATTGATACAGGTTGTGATAAAAGATACTCTATTATTGGTAGTGGTAGCGATTCAATAGATAAAGCTACAAGTGGAGCAGAAACTTTAGCATTTAGAAATTGGTTCAAATTTAACTTTACACCAAAAGAAAAATTTAATTGGGAAGATGAACCTACAGATACCCCAGAAATATCTGAAAGTACTCAACCAAAAATACCAACATATATTCCACCACAAGCTAAACAAGAAATTAAAGAACAAGTTGTTGCTACAAAACAAAAAGAAAGTAGTGACCAAGAAGATATTGACATTATTGTGGACGCTATCATGGAAATTAGAGAATTGACTAATAATCCTGAGTACGCTAAAGAACAATTAGAAATGTTGCAAAAAGGTGAAATGGACACATCGACAATATTATCTGTAAAACTAAGTGTAGAAAATAGATTAAATAGTATTAAAACAGGTGTATAATGGAATGGAAATATAGTGAAGATAGAAAAAGAATTGTAATTGAACCACCAAAACAACGAAATCGCATAACCGGACACCGTATTTCAACAATTCTTGGTGTTAATAAATGGTCTACACCATTTCAAGCATGGTGTGAAATAACAAAATTATTAAAAGCACCTTTTGTAGAAACTAAGTATACAGAAGCAGGTAAAGTGATAGAACCAAAACTAATCGCATACGTAGCTAGTAAATTTCCTAATGTTGTAAGCATTGAAGAATATTATGGTGCAAACATTGACAAATATAAGTATAACAATTTCGTAGAAGAAAGTAATGTTTTTGGTGGTGTTATAGATGCTGTATCAACATTAGATGATTTAAAAACAATTACAATGATTTGTGAATGTAAAACGAGTTCAAAACCACAAGATTGGGTGAATAATCAAGTACCTATTGATTATTTGTTACAAGGTGCTTTATATTCATATTTAAAAGGATTAGATAGAGTGTTATTTGCTTGTACATTCCTTGAAGAAATGGATTATGCTCATCCTGAGAAGTTTGTAGTTAATGATGATAACACGATATTAGTTGTTAAAAAATTAAAAGATATTTTAATACCTATAAATGGTGAATATCTCAATATTGAAGAAATAATGGAATTTGGAAGAAAATGGTGGAACGAATACATTGAAACAGGTATATCTCCAGAATTTGATGAAAAAGCAGATAAAGAATATTTGGATATGATTAGAGCGAGTAAACCTTGCGAAGATAATGATTTATTAGATGTTTGCGAAGAAGCTATTAAAGTAGCAAAAGAGATTAAAGAATTAGAACTATCAAGTGGTTTAAAAGCAAAACAAGATTTACTTAAAACTTTAGAATCAAGCATCAAAGAAAAAATGATAGAACTTAATGAAGATAAAGTCGGAAGATATACGTTGAAACAAACCAAGAAATTAAAATTTGATGAAAAAGCACTTGAACAATATGATAAAATGTTATATAATAAATTTACAGAAGAGATAGTAACATATACGTTGAGTAAGAATTTAAAAGAGGATGATGAAAATGAAAGTTAAATTTAATTTGAATAGAGACTATAAAAAGATACCAGAAGGTAATCACGTATTGACAATAACAGACGCTGTTGCAGTACCAAGTGGAGCACCAAGTGAATTTAAAATAACATATACTGATGAGGGTGGAGCAACACTTGTTGATAAATGTAATTTTACAACAACTGTTTGGAAACTATCAAGAGTTTGTGAAGCAGTTTTTGGAATAAAAGATGGTGAAGAAATGGAAATTTCTGAAATCATTAATGGTATTAAAGGTAAACAATTAGAATGTGAGATTGTTCATACAAAAGGTACACAACCTAGAGAAGATGGAACATATCCTACATTTGTGAATATAAAAAATATAATAGGTGTTGTAGAGTTAACAGAAAGTGCACTACCTGCTAACATGACACCAACTACGAACCCAAGGGATTCAATCCTAAACGGTCTTTAATATAAACACTACCTAAGAGGTAGTGAGGAGTGTATACCCCTATACATTCCTCAGTACCCCTTAGGGTACTATGTTTGTTTCGTAGTTTTACATTTTTTCTTTTACAGACACGATGAAAATCGTGTCTTTTTTGTGGTGTTTTTCGAGCGTTTACAACAACACAATTATTATACAATTTATTCAGAAAGCAGAGATGTTTTCTGCAATATAGTAACAAAGGAGAGTTTATTTATGGAGAAAGATGTTTTTGAAACTACAAATGTCGACATGGATAAACTCTCTATTTTTTATGAAGATAATAACTCTGTATGGATTATGATGTGGATTATGCTAATGGCTGTATTGACATCGGAACATACAGAAAACGAGGAGGATAAAAATGTATAACAATCCATATATTATGTATCAACAACGTAGTCCACAAACAGGGCTACAAAATGGAACACAAATAGAACCACAAATGTTTCAACAAATACAACAACCTGTTCAACCTATAATGCAACCGATTGTCCAAAACACTCAACCTACGTTATTGGGAAAACAAGTTGAAAGTATTGAAGTTGTAAGAGCGACAGAAGTGCCTTTTGATGGAAGTATTAGTTATTTTCCATTGAGCGATAGTTCGGCGATTATAACAAAAAAGATACAAGCTGATGGTACAAGTAAAATGGTAGTGTATAAACCTGTTGTAGAAACAGAGAAAGAACAAGTAAATTATGTTACTATTGACCAATTACAAGATGCTATTAAAGGTATTGATTTAAGTGAAATTGGTGATTTAAAAAATGATATTAAAGATTTTGATAAAAGATTAAAAGAATTGGAAAATTCTAAAAGAAGATAGGAGGATGTTAAATGAATAATCCTATGGAACAATTACAAAGTTTTATAAAACAAGGTGTATCTCCTGAGCAAATCGTAAAACAAATGCTTAGTAAAAACCCTGGTTTACAAAACATTGTATATATGGCTCAAAGCAAAAATAGCAAGGATATTGAAACATTTGCTAAAAATATGTTCAAAGAACAAGGTAGAGATTTCGATAAAGAATTTGCTGAATTTATGAGCTATTTTAAATAGGTATCATCGCATTTAATATGCGTTAGATATAAATATAAGAAAAGGAGGAATAACTAATGGAAGGTATGTTAAGCCCAGCTGATGTTGCTGTATTATCTGGTAACACAGGTAATAGAAACAACGATGGTATGTTTGGTGACAATGGTGCATGGTGGATTGTACTATTCTTAATCTTCGGATGGGGTAGAAACGGATTTGGAGGATTCGGTGGAAACAACGGTGACTCTGGATATGCTGGTTTTGGTGCACCAAATATCTATGGTAAATTAGACGGAATTACTTATGGTATTTCTGATGCTACTTATGGATTAAATAACACAATAACAAACGGATTTGCAAATGTTCAAAGTGCATTATGTCAAGGATTCAATGGTTTAAATGTTGCTTACTTACAAGGAACAAATTCATTATCTAGCCAACTAGCTAATTGTTGTTGTGGTATAGAACGTCAACTAGCTGATTGTTGTTGTACTACTCAACGTGGTATCGATGGAATAAATTACAATAATGCTATGAATACTAATGCTATTCAACAAACATTATGTAATAGCACTAGAGATATTCTTGAAAGCAATAACAACAATACTAGAGCTATCTTAGATTTCTTAACTCAAGATAAGATTTCAACATTAACTGCTGAAAATCAAGCTCTTAAATTCCAAGCTAGTCAAAACGCTCAAAACACATTTATCACAGCTAATCAAGAAGCTCAAACTGCTGAACTAATTAGACGTTTAGGTGCTGATTGCCCTGTAAACGCTGTAGTAGTTCAACCAAACACTCCTGTAACATTCCCAGTAAATTGCTGTGGTCAATTTGCAGGATATAACAACAACGGTTGTGGAATTTATTAATAGCATAGACCCTTAGGGAAACTCTTACGAGAACTTGCTAACAAACCGACACGAATGTCGGCGACATAGAGATAGGCAAGTCCTATCTCTTTTTATTTTAAAGAAAGGAATGATAATAGAATGATACAAAGTATATTAGAAAACATCACAATTCTTCCTAGTAATGATTCGGCTATCACTTTTACAGAGGATGATATAAGAACTAGAAGTGCTAATTGTGGTTGTAATGGATGGCTTCAACATTCAGAAGGTTCACCAATATACAAAATTTTAGAAGGTGGTTTATACAAAACATCTTTTAACGCAAATGTAACATCTGCTACAGCTGGTACTGTTGCTTTAGGTTTATATCAAGATGGTATTTTAATCCCTGGTACTACAGTAATAGCTGAGGTTGTGACACCAGGTACTTATTATAACGTATCTTTTAATAAGAAAATTAAAGTCTGTTGCAGAGGTAACGCAGATTTAACTGTAAAATCTGTACCTAATGTTGTAACAGGAGCTACATTACCTGGAACTCCAGTAGTCACTCAAATTCCAATAATCCAAAATGCTAACTTCTCAATAGTTAAAAAAGCATAATAGGTGATTATTATGGAAGAACGTATAACAGATACAATAAAACAAGAAACTGAAAGAATTATGAAGCAAATAGCTGAAAATGGTCTTGATGGGGAAAACATTGAGATTTTAGGTAAAGCTGTTGATATTCATAAAGATTTAGCAAACGAAGAATATTGGAAAAATAAAGAGGAGGTAATGAATATGAGATATGGTAATTATGGTAGAGATTCTTACAGAGAGGGTTCATCAAGAGAATACGGTAGAAGACGTAGAGATAGTAGAGGTCGTTATATGGAATCTGGACGTGGTCAACGTTACAGAGGACATGATATGATTGATGAAATGTCAGAACACTATGGTAACTATTCAGAAGGACGTGGAAGCTATGGTGCAAAAGAAGAAACTATGATGAGCTTAGAATATATGTTAGAATCTATGGTTGACTTTGTCGAAATGTTACAACAAGAAGCAGATTCTCAAGAAGAAGTTAACTTGATAAGAAAATACACAAAGAAAATAAGTGAAATGTAATGTATAAGTTCTATAATGCGAATCCTAAAGGGTTGTTTATTGATGATTGTGTGTTACGAAGTATAAGTGTTGCTGAGGGTATATCGTGGGGTGAATGTCAAGAAAAGCTAAGTAAACTTGCTAATAAAGAAGGTAGGTTGTTAAACGAAGTTATATTTGTTGAAGATTATCTTGATGATAGATATCCAAGAAAATGTGTAAAAAACATGACAGTTGGAGAATTCGCTTCTAAATGTCCTAAAGGAAACTTTGTTGTCACAATGAATGGTCACATAACTGCTATTTTAAATAACGTGATAGTTGACACGTTTGATTGCTCAAAAAGAATAATGAAATGTTGTTGGCAAATAAAATAATATATGTTATAATGAAGAGGTAAACCTCTTCATATGGGGGTATAGCCAAGTCTGGTAAGGCAAATGACTGCAACTCATTCATCGTTGGTTCAAATCCAACTACTCCCTCCAAAATTTTTTAAATTTAATTATTGACAAATAAAATAATATATGGTATATTATTATTGTGTTAAGGATATAGAGGGACTGTTAACAGTTGCTACCGAGATGTAGTAAATCTCATAAACTATATCTTTAATATATTAGTATGATGACTGCAAACGTTACTTATTTTATAGGTAGCGTACAAATTATTAAGTAATCGCAATGAGATAATTGCTGAAACGGTTAAACGGACTTAGTAGTTTGTATGGTACTTATAAAACAAACAAGCAGGGTATGTGAGAAATTACTCTCAAAGAAAACGGTGAGGAAGAACGGTATAAGAGGATAAGAACTCGTAGCTAGAAACGACAATGAAAGTATTATACGTGGTAGTGATGGTCGAAAATATCTACCTCCCAAGAGTCTGAGCAAATGTTGATGGTTGTTTGTTTTTATAGGTAGCATAGAGTAGATAATGTATGCAGTGCTGGTACGCTGACTGAGGGAAACCCCGGATACAAATTGGATACCAACATACAAATCTACTCCATGGTACTTATAAAGTACTCAGGTAAACGACCTGTAATTCGTTCAATATTTTTCAGAGGTGCTGTCTTTTATAGATAGCATAGAGTAGATATTTGCCGATGATATTAATTTATATTATGTGGTTCTCAACACTATATATTGGCTGTCTATTCTATGGTACTTATAAAAGTACCGGACATATATTTTAAATTTTTCATGTTTTTGCACTACTTTAATAGTAGTGTAACGATGATATATAAAATAATGGAGTAGTTGGTTTTCATAAGAGTAATTAACTTATGTCTACGAAGATTGATTATCTATCTTTTTAGAGTAATCGCCTAAAAAGAAAAATGACCCTTATATCATCGGTACAGTACTATTAAGTACTCGTCTGCTTGCTTACTAGGACGTAAACAAAACGAGGTTTTTATAGCTCAATAGTGAAGTAGTTATCACGCTTGGCTCATAACCAAGAGGTCGTGGGTGCAAATCCCACTTGAGCAACCATTTATGCCGTGGTACTAACCCTAAGTGATTCAGTTGCAACTGATGATGAAGTGGGAGGGAAACGTTATAGAGGAGTAGTAGCCGGAAATGAAACTCTGATAATCTTGGGTTCGAGTCCCAAGCTCGGCTCTCTTATTACTCCCTAGACAAATTGGTAAAGTCACAGCACTTTGAATGCTGTATTTCTAGGTTCGAGACCTAGGGGAGTAACCATATATGTAGTGTTATGATTGACACTTTTTTTATTTTGTGTTATAATATTATATATAATTGGAGGTAATATTATGCAATTTCCCGTTAGCAAAAATATAAAAATAACACAAGGTTATCATCAAGGAATGTGTTTAGACTTTGGATTTACAAGTCTATTACCAGGAGCTACTGCAACACAACCTATTTGTGCTGTTGATAATGCTAAGGTATATTCTGTTGAAAATCAACCTAATGGTGGTTTAGTAATCTATTTGGAACACGAAGATGGTAAGTGTAGCTGTTATGCACATTTAAGTAAAGCTATTGTTAAAAAAGGTCAAAAAGTAAATATAGGTCAACAAATAGGTAATATGGGCAAGAGTGGTAAAGTTACAGGAGCACATTTACATTTTGGTATTTTTGAAAATGTTAAAGTTAGATACAAAGATAGTACCATAGACCCATTTGAATATTTAGAATTATATAAAGGTCAATATCTAGCTAATACAGCAAAAAACGCATTATATAAGGACAAAATAAAAACTCATCAATATGAGGTTTATAAATACGTTTATAATGTTGATTGGGAAGGTTTAGTAGTCAGAAAATCACCAAATGGAACATCGACAGGTAAATTACTAAAAGCCGGCACAAAAGTACAAGTATTAGAAGATACTGGTTATTGGAGTAGAATTGGTGATAACGAATGGGTTTGGAGTGCAAACTTATCTAAAACGAAACCTAAAGTTGAAATGGTGTATAATGTTAAAAAACCACCTTTAAATGTTCGTAACAAACCAAGTATAGATGGTAAAGATATTGGTAATTTATATAACGGAGATACAGTTCAAGTTTACAAAACCAAAAAAGGTTGGAGTAAAGTATCTAAAAAAGAAGATGCTTGGGTATCAAGTAATTATTTAAAATAAAAAAAAAGCACGTTTTAAGTGCTTTTTTAATTTGATGATAAAATGTATTAACAAGTTATAAACGTGTCTGTATGAGCCTTAAAATAGGCTAAAACCAAGTATTTGTGTATACAAGATAATTGTATATCTTAGAATAAACTAATTTGATATACTTTGTATACGCCGATGCACTTATATAATTATTCATACAAAACTTCACAACCATCTCATTATCATAACTAGACAAAACCAATTTGCTCTCGAAAGGACTAAGCTCCACATCGGAACAAAGTTGTCTAACTTGAGGTTTGCTCAAGTGCTTAATATAATGTTTTGTTCTATGATAATCAGCTTTTGTAATCATTATTACCACCTATGATAATAATAACATAAAAAACAATGTTGAAAGTGTCAACATTGTGTCAATTTTTCTATTTAAGAGCTTTAATGACTCTTTTCTTCATAGATTTAATTCTTCTATTTGCAGTAGACAAACTAGCATTCATCGCAGTTGCGATTTGTTGGTTAGATTTATGTTTCATCTTCATATTGAAAGCCAATTCTTCATCGTCATCGAAAGCACATACTCTTCTAAAATAATCTGCTTCGATTTCTGAAAATTCAAATTTTAATGTGTTATATTGTTTTCCCACAACTAGCACAACGCAATCTCTTTTTAGATTTTGATTTACGAGTTTTTATTCTAGTTCTTTTAACCATTTTTATTTTACCCATTATTATTCTCCATTTGTTATTGTAGAGCCTTCGATACTATCAACGTCTGTTATTTCTTGTACTGTTTCTGTTTCAACAACTTGAATATCATTCAGCACATACACAAGATAACAACCTGTCGCAAACCACATAGCTAATATAACTAGTGTGATAATGAAACCTCTAACATTTGCATGTTTTAAATCTTTAAGCAATTCACTAGCAAAAGAATCATGATTTTCTTCTTTCATATACATTCCTCCTTGTGATTAAATTATATGAAATTATATGTTATTTGTCAATACGCTCTTTGCCTAATTTTAAAATATCCAATGCTTCGTAGCATCTGTTTATATATTTTACTTCTTCTAAAAACAAGTGGTTTTCGATTTTTAATTTTTCACATATTCTGTTATATTCATCTATCTGTTCAAATATTGATAAAAATTCGTCTCTTGTTTTAGCTTCCCCTTTGCGTAATGCAGAAGCGAAAGCAACTATATGATATCTCAAACTCATTCTATCTCTTTTATGAATTTCATTAAGTTTGACATCCAAAAGTTTTGCCATCGCTCCTATCACTACACCTGCATCAATTATTAAAGATGCTATATACCCCAACCATTCCATTCAATCACCTAATTCAATTTTCCATCATCTAATAAATTTTTAATGCAATCGAATAGGTATTGAACGATTTTTTCATAGTTTTTTCTACTTACGAAAACTTTAATAACCATAGGTAGGAATTCATAGGTGTTATCTAAAACGTATTCCATTTTTTCACTACCTACTGAGAAATTTTTTTCAGCTACTATGAACCATTCATAAATGTCTTGTCTAACTGTAGTGTTAAATTTAATGAAAGCGTATAGGATTATTAAGCATAATGCTAATAAACCTATTAAAACTAAATGTGTTACTGTCATACGTTAATATACCTCGCTTTAACTTCATCAAATGTTACTTCTTTTGCATTTTCTAACACTTCTACGTATTGAGATGTTTTGTATATTGCTATTGTAGGATATGTAACTATAATGTCTGCTACATAGTATCTGTTATCTTCATATAGATAAATTATATCATCTTTTTCGTATAACATTATTCAACTACCTCGCTTTCATTTACTAAGCTTGTTTGAATAGAGCTTATTGCACTTTCTAAATTACTTATCTTAGTTTGCATTGAAGCCAACTCTTCTTGTAATTTGCCTTCATTTACTTGAAGATTTCTAACTGTTGTTTTGAAGTTTCTATTATAAAGCATATAGATGTTTGGTTGTAGTTCACTATCTGTGAATACGTTTGTTTCATCAGAGTATGTTTTTAGTTGGCTTACTGCTCCTAAGTCGATTCTGTATGGATTAGCTATTTCGTAAAATGCGTATGTTTCATTAGCCCCTAAATACGCTTTTAAACTAGCATTATCAGTAATATTTCCGTTTAATTTTAATCTGATATATCCACCAGAAGTAATAGAAATAGCGGAAATATCGTTACTTAATATTTCAGCAGTTGTATAATACCCAGCTCTATTACTTACTATTTTTCCACTACTTTTCGCATCTGTAATTGCATTTGTAGAATAAAAAGATTTCCATTCTACTTTTGGAGTATCATCAGCAACCCAATGATGTGTGCTATCAAATAATTTGTACCCAATCTTCTTATCCAAATATAAATGATTCTCTCCATCCTCTTCATTGTACTCAACACTTAACATATCACCTTCAGCAATAAATTCGCCTTCTGGTAATACTACATCTATAGTTGATTCTATGTATGGTTCATATACGAATGTGTCGGCTGTTATTGATGTATCTTCTAATACTGAAATTCTAAATGTAACTGAGCCACTCTTCCCTGAGCTTATTCCCAAGAATGACCTAAGCATAGATTTGGATGTTGAAAAATCATTAGTAGTTAGTGTTTTTTCATAAACATAATTGGAAGATATAGTTTCTGATTTAAGCTCCCAAGTATAAGCAAACTGTCCGTTATTACTGCCGACCGAAACTGGAAATAAGCTAAAATCTCCATTAAATTCTTTAACCTCTACAATTGTTTTATACTTTATATTAGGTTTTAATGATTTGCTAATGAAAGTAGGATAATCATAATAAGCAGTAGCAGTCCCATTTGTATTATCGCCAGATAGTGTTATCCAATCTTCTTCATCAACTACTGCGTAATCATATTGTCTTATAGAATTTCTACAATTATAATAATTCTTCGCATGACTACCTATTTTAAAATTATCTCTTATTACGCTCATTGGTGCTGGATAATCTGAATTAGGACTAGCCATTTTTCCTGTGTATTTTTCATAATCATCAGTTTCACTCGCTAAACATAACATAATATTCGAGTATTCAGCTGTGTTTGTTGTGGCTGTACCTCGTGTAGCTCCAAATCTAAAATAAAAATCTGTTTCTTCTCCCGTATTAAACTCTACTTTGCCATTAGCATTATCATTAAATACATTTTCTCCACTTACCATACCTTTTATTAATATATATCCTGTTGTAAGCGTACTATTTGAATTTTTAAAGTCAAATAATAATTTATAATCTGTATTTTTTTCAAGATTACGAATTGTATATTGAGTAAATGCCCAAGTTGTATTAGCAGTGACTTCAATCTTCAAATTGTTGTCACCGACTTCTGTAACAATAACATTATTTGAATTTAGATTATGTTCTTGTAAATTAAATTCATTCTTACCAGTAGTAGTCTCTTGGTCTGTTACACCATCAACTTCAACTTTTTTTGCCTCAGATAATACAGAATCTTTTATGTTGATTATACTTCCTTCTGCTTCGCCACTTTCAAATATGTTATTTTCTAATCTTTTTATACTTGTTGTGTTTCTCGCTATATTTGTTTCATGTTTTTCAACTTTTGGTGTTATATCATTTAAAGTGGTATCGTGGTTGTTAACAGTTGTTTTTAAGTTTGAAATATCAATATCCTGTTCTTTATTGATATAGTTTTTCAAAGAAGATGCCGACATATTAACAGTTGTTGATGAACTAGTATCGACACCAGCTAGTAAATCATCATCTGCAATATTGGTTAAATTTGTTAATTCACTTATTTTTATTTGTGCCATATAATCACTCCTATTCTAAAACAAGATAATCATATTTTTCAATCGTATTTAATCTTGCTTGTAAATCTTTGATTGTGTTTTCGTAAGTTTTGAAAATTTCTTCTCTATTGTTCTCATTTTCTATTCTTATATTTTCTGCCGAAACTCTTAAATTTTCATTAGAGATACGTTGTGTCTCGTTTTCAATTCTTATATTTTCTGCGTTTTGAATATTTGTTAAAGTAGAAGATACATTATTAATAGTTTCTTTAGCTGACTCGCCTTGTTCTTTTGCGTAATCTCCTTGTTCTTTTGCGTAATCTCCTTGGTTTTTAGCATAAGTTGCTTGCGTGTTTGCGTTCTCTGTAGCGTTTTCAGCATTTGTTATACTATCCTCAGCTTCTGATATTTTATCATCTATTTGTAAAATTTTACTATTTGCTTGGTCTAACCAAGAAGGATATTCATCAGGTTCTTCTAAAATTGCATTTATACCATCAGAGACTGTCAAGTATTTAATAGAACTTTTGAATACAGGTACACCATATTGATTTTCTGTTTCTGTAATTCTTAATTGAACTTTTGTAATACCTTCATTAAGTAATGTATTTTTGATAACCACGTAATAACTGTCGTATGTAATATTATTGTCTAACCTTATATAACTTGTCGTATTTTCATATTCTATTAGCAACCAACCAATACCGATTATAGGTTCGGATAGTTTGAATATTAGATTACCTTGTAAATTTTCACCACTTATACCGATAGAAAAAGTATCATTTAGATTGGTGTCTTTATTCAAGACATCTATGTTAATTATTACATCTTTTCTCATATTATCAACTCTCTTTGTTTATTATATCATATTTTTAAAATTAAATCAAACTAATGTTCTACGCTATTCTTTGCCATATATACGTTACAATATAAGGTTGCAAGTTACCACTATTGCCATCACCTGCGTTATCTGTAGTACCTGTATGATTATGTCCTCCGGATACACTCGTATCGTATGTCGTTTCTAATACACCCGAACTATATCCTCTAGGTCTAGCGTATGTAGAACCACTTGGCAAACTATCTGTTTGCCCTCCTATAACGTGGTTATGGTCTCCATTCCAACTTGTTGTGAATGTATGTGTATGTGCTTGTAACGATTTACTACCACCGGTTTTACCTATCGTATTGAAATCAGTATCATTAGCATCATACCCAATTATGGTTTTACCTTGTGCGTATAATTCCCATTCTCCACCAAAATAAAGTTTAGGATTTGTATCATCGGTTGTAAAGTATAAAGAACCTACAGGATGGTTATCTAAAATAAGTTTTTGACTTTTAACATAAAAGTCTACTTCGACATTAAATGAATCACGATTCCACCAATGATTAGGTATACCTCTAGTGACTAGTTGATTGTAAATAATACCCACGGATACACTATCTTTAGCTCTTATTTGAAGTTCATACTCTTTTTGATAATCGAACAAGTCTTCAAGTATTATTTCTCCTGCGAAAGTATTACCATCTATTGTAGGGTCTAAAGTTTTCCACGCGTTATATGATGTTGCATTCTTTAGTTTGTATGTATATTCAACGGTTAGAGTATTATCTAGTACACCGAAGTTTCCGTTAAAAAATTTACCTTCATATTTCAATTTAATCTTACCATCGGTCGGAGTATTCCTTTTAAAATCGGCTTTCAAACTTAAAGGTATGTATGGTATACTCGTATTCGTTTCAGTAATAATATTATCATAACCTCGACTATCAACAATACTTAATGTGAAAACATCTGTGGAAACTTTATTTAAAGTTGTTTCGCTATTTATTTCTGATACTGATATACCATTTATTTTTACTGATTTTATACTACTACTATTTTTAGGAGTAGTTGTATACGCAACCAACGCATTTGATGCGTTTTTAGCGATAACTTTTTCATCACCTGTTGCATCTCTTGTGATTTCATTGATATCTATAGCTGATATAGTCCCTGTTGGTTTGCATAAATCTTTATTAGCTGTTACTCTAAGTGTGGTTTCCTTAGTACCTATGATATTATCACCATTATATGTAATAGCTTTTATTGTACATATCCCACTTGGGTCATTAGGGATTTGACTATAAAAAGTAGCAGGGATATACCAACCATAGTCATATCCAGCATATTTACTAACTATATCTCCAGATAAAGAACCAAATACATATTGTAAAGTAGTAGTGAATGAGTCGGACATTTTATTTATTTTTATTATTGTAGGGCTTTCTATATCGGCATCTAATGCGATAATTGTACTAGCTCTAGGAATAGTGGTTAATGTCAATGTTGTCGACACTTCACCAGATTTTGCGTGTCCGGCTGTACTTGAATATATACCTGTAATCGTGATTGTTAATGTGCCATCGTCGTTATGTTTAAAAGATTTTGTACCTTCTGCTAGAGTATAAGGATTTGCACTACTAACAGGTTTTGAACTTGTTGCCGTAGCACTACCTGTAAATAGTGTTTCGTTTCCGTTTTTAATTGTACCATTCATCTTACTACCATAAAAAGTAGTAGATGTATTGACACCTTGAATCCATAGTCTCATATATACATCCGAATAGTTAGTATCGGAGTCATAACTGATTTCTTGAAGCAATAAATATAATTTATATTTATCTGTTCTCGTACCACTACTCATAAAATTACTATTAGTTTGACTGTTATTAACTGTAACTGCCATTTAATCACCTACCCAACATAAAATACTGCTGTAGCATCTTCTAAATAATCTTCCATTCTCGAATGTGTACCCATATTAAAATAAGTAGAAACGCTAAGATTGTTTGTTCTAACAACAGATGACCCTAATTCTTCATCGTAACCGGCAAATAGAATATCAGTATCAGTACTACCTGTTTTGTCAATTACGTGTACACCATCTGTATCTGTTACACTTTTTGTTTTAGAATTTGTTTCATCAACAGTCATACCATTGTCATCGAATGTGAAACCTTTTTCGGTTTTAACTTGAGATACACCATTAACTTGAATATCCCTAACAATGTTTATAACTTGCGAAGTGTCTGTCTGTAGTGTTTCTACACTTGTTTTGATACTTGTTACACTATCAATACTTGCATAATTGTCTAACTTACCAATTATATCTTTGTAATTATTTTCCGTTGTGATTTTGTTTTCTGATATTTTATTATCTAGTTCTGTCAGTTCATCATCTATATCTTCTGTGAACTTATACCATTTATAACGATTAAAATCATCACTATCTTCTTCTACAAAATCTACATACTGACCTACATACGCACTAGGTCTTTCACCTATTTCAAAATCATCATCGGCTGGTGTAAATGTCGAACCATCCTCAGAATATTTTATATGAAGATAACTCGTTTCACCGTTCGCACCATTAACACCTGGAGTACCATTTGTACCATCTTGACCTTTTATCTTACTCCATGTGTATGAATTATAGCTTGTAGGAGGTGTAGGACTAGTTGATGTCAAAACACCTATGTATTCTGTAGTATCTGTTGGCGATAGTGTCATATCACTTCCATCAGAATTTGCACTATATCTGACATAGAAATATGTTGAAACCCCATCTTTTCCGGGTGTTCCTTGAATATTACCTACATTTTCCCAATCATTTTTTGTAGCACTCCATACATATAGACTACCTGCTACTAAATAGGCATCACCCATATTACCTGTAGGATGTTCTGCCCTTAAATCTTCTTCCGTATCGTAAGAACCTAAAATTGTTACACCCGTTCCATCATTACCTTTGACACCTTGTGAAGCTAATGTGACAGTTAATCTTTTAGATACAGTATACACTTTATCATTGTCCTGATATATAAAATTAATATTGAACTCGTTGTTTGTGTTCGGTATTATAGTATCGCTGTCTACAGAAACAATCATTTGTGTACTACCAAAAGAAAGTGATATACCGTCGACATCTGCAGTACTTGTATTGGCACTAGGTGTGACTTGAGAGCCTTTAAAATATCCATAAAACTTTATTGTATATTCTTTAGTTTCGATAGGTTTTTTGTTTTCTGTAACCGGAACTACAATGTTATAAGAATCCATATCAACAGTCAAAATATCTATAGAATTTTCAAGGTCTTCAACTACTTTTGTTGTGTTTGAAACTGTTGTATTTATCCCATCTAAATCTATAGTCAAACTTGATATTTTAGATTCTTGATTGTTTGTTTTCTCAATCAAGGCTTGGATTCGTTGTTTTTCTCTGTCTAAATTTATATACGCATTTCTTTTTTCAGCTAATGATGTACTAGTACCTTTATATGAGAAATCTTCTTCAACTTTCGTCAATGCGTAACTAGCAATATCTGTTTTGATATGACCATTAAAATGAATAATTCTATCGAAAGGATATGTATAAACTAAGTTATTGTTTTTGTCCTCGAAACTTATTAATTCGTTACCTTTTAACCATGGATGACCTGTTGTCGTAGCTACTAAAGGAGTATAAGTTAAACCGAACATAATATTTGCCGGTAATAACGCTAATTCTCGTAATTCTTCTGTATATAATATAGGATTATCGTTTATTGTTAAAACGTTTTCGCCATTTTCAGCAATACTACTGGAATCTTCAATATATGAATAATCACCAGTAATTACAGAAGAACCTAAAACAATTTTATTAACAACCCCATATTTTTCTTTTTGTACTTCTAAAGTGTAGTAATCATCTTTTGTAATATTATTATAATCATTTTCAACACTAGTTTTTAATGTAAAGTCTATGTAAACTTTATTATCCCAATCTATACGTACCCAAGAGTACGCCAATTTGCCGATATATTTTAAGACATCTCTACATTCTTCACCGTTTTGAAATTGATTGCTAGGTATTATGAAATCTGAATTTGTAAAAGATTTGCTCCCTAACTCAACATCTGCTTGTTTACACGTATATTCAGTAAGCCACAGAGCTGTCACCTCGTCTCCATCTTGTAACATTTGATTAAAAGATTTTGCGAATTCGCTATCTGTATAATCGGCATTAAACATTTTATTGAAATTAATAGTATAATCTTTTGCTGTGAATTTAGTGTTGTCTTTAACTTCGTCACTATCTGGTTTATCGACTATAAAATTACCCAACGAATAGAATGTTGTTATATAGTCTCCTAGTTTTTGGTCTGTTCCTAAAACAATACTATCTTCTGTTGTTAAGTTTTCAAAAATTTCTGTAACAAGTTCGTGATAATCTGGAACATATCTTCTAATACCCAAATACAAAATAATTTCTCGGTTCTCAATATTGAAATCTTCGCTTATATTATCCAGTACACCTTCGATGGTTCTCTCAACAAACATTCCTATAAAACCCTTATCAGGTACATATCTAATGTCATTATAATCCCAAGATAAAATAGATTCGTTATTTTTTAATACTAATACATCCTCATTTTCATTCCTTGGTAAAACTTCTATTTTAGTTTCAATAGTGGCTGTTTTATTAATTAATGCTGTAATGTCTATTAAATTCATATAACCACAACCTTTTAATGACCGATTAATTCAAAATCGTCAACTTCTATCATTCTTTTACCGTTATATATAACAGGAACATATTGAATATCAGTATGATAGTATGTATCTGTGATGTATTTGTTTGTAGTTTCATCAAATGCCTCTACTGTTAGATACATACTTTCACCAGCTTCATCAAGTTTTAATGCTTGACAATATACTCTAAATTGTTCGGGAGTCATTGGTGGAAAACTGCACCAAATTTTCGACCTTGTGTGAGGTAAAACCTTGATTACTAGTTTTCCACTTGCTACTTGACCAGCATCTGTAACTTGAATTAAACGAGGTGCAAACTTAAATCCTTTTCTTTTGAAAGACGGATTTTGAAAAGTGACTCCGTTACATTTCATATAATATCCTTTAAAATTATCTACCATTCAGCACCTCCTAGAAACTCATTACGTTTTCTCCGTAAATCTCATTTTGACTTTTAGCATATTTAACAGTTTCTTTATATAATGTTTTATTACCTAAGTTAACAACATTAGTAATATCTAAATTATTGATTGCGTCGTATACCATACCAAGTGCTTCTATAACACCTTTATTATTGTATAAATCATCGTTGACAGCAGGATTGTATTTTTCAGGGACAACAGCTTCATTTTTATGTAAATGATATAGTCCTTCTGATTCAATTCTATTAGTACCTGTTGCTAGTTTTACATCAGGTATATTGATAACGTCTAACTTTTTGATACTTACCCCTGGTATTTCATTTATAACACCTATAGCTTTGTTTATTGCTTTAATAAATTTGTTAATAGTTTTTTCGACGAAATTAATTACAGTATTTATAACATTAGCGAAACTTTCGCCTACAGCGTTACCAACAGTAGTTCCTATAGTTTGGAAAATAGATTTAATCTTGTTAAATACTTTTTGAAATATTGCACCGATTTTTGAAGATGTAAATGTATTTTTTATTGTATTAAAAGCCTCTGATATTCTTGAACCTATATTATTCTTGATTTGTGTGAACACATCTCCTATTTTTGTTTTAATACTAGTGAATGTGCTACTGATATTGTTCCAAGAAAATGTTGTTTTTATATCATCTACGATTTCTCTAATTTTCTCTTTAATGCCTTCTTTAACTTCTTCCCATTTTTGTTTGATATCTTCTTTAACATTTGTGAATGCACTTAAGAATCCATCCCAAACTAACCTACCAAGTTCTTCCATAACCTTAGATGGTGAGTGCATATCAAATGCTGTTTTGACCCCGTTTACAACCGGTGTTAGAACATTATTGTAAATCCATACGCCAATATTTTTTAAACCGTCAAGGATACCTTTTAAAATACCTAAAATAATATTTTTACCTATATCAAGCCAATCTTTACTGTCACTATTACCAATATATTCTCTGAAATAATTTTTTATATCTTCAATCATAGGTTCTAAGAATCCTGCCAACAATTTAATAATATTAATACCCGTAAAATTGTATATTACACTTCTAATTAAAAATTCAATCAGTTCTTTAGCAAGTTTACCCCAGTCGATACCTTTTATAGAGTTTGATAAAATATTATAAATCTCATTACCTATATTAACATAATCAACCTCTGACATATAATCATTAATTTTAGTTAATGCATTGCCTAAGAAGTCTGATACGCTTTTACCAACTGCTTCCCAATCTATTACTGATAAAGTTGTTGCAACAGTATTTATCAAACCATCTATACTATCGGCAATAGTGTTAGCTAGAGTACCCCAGTCAATACTAGTAATCCATTTGTTTATGGATGTTCCTAAACCTACACCCAAACCTGTAAAATTAAAATTTTCCACAAAATTTGTTCCAAAATCAATAATACTTACTAATTTATTTGCGAATAATCGACCTATACCAGACCAATCTACGGTATCTATTATATTATTCAAACCTGTCGCAACTGACTTACCTAAATTATCAAAATTGTATGTATCGAAAAATGTATTGACA
>CALASV010000198.1 GCA_937888895.1 uncultured Clostridia bacterium
ATAATCATCTTTTTTTGTCGCATCTAAAATACTACCATCTAACCATAAATCATGAAATCTTTCCCTAATACTATCTTGCTCCACATTTAGCAACTCTTTTGAAACACAATTATTTTCTGATAAGCCTAATTCATAACACCGAATCAATACAGCCATATATGGTGCTTGATAATAACTCATTAAACGAATGATTGTATCCTTCTCATTATGTTCAGACTCCTCTCTAAATTTAGCATACATAAACCTAAAACTTGCTTCTGGCATTAAGAGCATTCCTGCAAACAAGTTTGCAGCAAATTCTTCTTCATGTTCATAGTAGTGATTATTACCAAATTCCACCTTAGTTTTAAATTCACTGTTCTGATAGAATACATGATATAATTCATGACATATAGCAAAATTAATATCAACGTTCGGCAACGATGTATTCAGCACTATATATCCTAAAGCATCTCCTTTATAACAAAGAGCCCCTATTTCCTTATCAGCAAAAGGCATCTCAAAAACAAGATATCCTTTTTTTTGAAAAGAAGGTCTTGTAATCTGCATAATATTTAAAACCTCTTTGTCACTACTCATTCCTACAAAAGAATAAAAATTCTTTACTTTGGACTCCATTTCATTTCTATTTGCATCACTATATTCCATTATTTTTCTAAAACGTTCTATATCCATAGTTGTTACCTCGACATATTTAAAAAACGATACTTTGCACTCATAACTTCATCAATATTTCCCATCAATTTTTCTAATTTCTCGGCAATTTCATCTTGCTTATCTGTTGGATTTCCTGCATAAAAAGCAATCTTTTCCGACATAAGTCCATTAATTTGAGACACATGAAACGTATCACTAAGAAAATATTCTGGTTTTTTCCCTAATGCACTTGAAATTTTTTCCATATCTATCACACTAACATCCTGTATTCCTGTTAAAATACGTGATAATTTCTTTGTATCAATTCCAGTTTTTAAGCTAATATATGTTTGTTTAATTTTCATCTGAGACAAATAAGTATTTACATTTTCAATATATTTTGTCATACCATGCTCTCCTTTTTTATACTCTATAAAATCTAATATTCCACTCTTACTTAACATTATACTCGTTTTTAATCATAATGCAACTAATTTATCTCATTTAATAAGATTTTTTAATAAAAATATATTTTTTCTTTCATCATATATTTTTTATTTTCACTAAAATCTCATTTTATTATTTACTTTAACAACTTGTCTTTATACAGTTGAGTAAAATATAACAAAATGCTAAAATCTTAATATAACACTACCGAACCTTTTTACAATTTTTCCGACTTAATAAGCATAAGTAAATCGATTTACAAAAAATAAGAGGTAATATGTATGAATGAATTTATCACAAATGAACTAATAGAAGCTACTTATCTTTTCTGCATAAAGCGTATTTCTGATACGGAAGTTGCAAAAGACTTGTCACAAGATATTCTATACGAAGCCTTACGAGTTATCACAAGTGGAAAAGAATTTGTAAGTTTTTATTCGTGGTACTGGAAAATGGCAAGAAATAAGTATGCAGATTATAGCACAAATAAAAAGGAGTCTACTTTGCCCATCGAAATGGCAGGTGGTATGGCTACCAAACTACCTGAGCCTATTGAAAATATTATTACTACGGAGGATATTTCACAACTTAACTTTGCCCTGTCAAGACTTGCCACAATTCATCGTGAAATACTCATACGCTTTTATCTCAAAGAGCAATCGGTAAAACAAATTGCAACTGAGCTTGACATTCCTGATGGAACAGTCAAGCGTCGCTTGTTTGATGCAAAGAAAAATTTGAAAGAGAGGTTTCAAACTATGAATACTATTGGAAAAACAGCTTATGCACCTGCTGATGTAAACTGGTTTTGGGGATATTCTGCTAGCAAAGCTTCACATCTTATGGACAACTCCAAAATCTGTCCACAGATTATGGTTATCTGTCGAAGTGAAGCAAAAACCGTTAATGAAATTGCAGACGAAATGGGAATTGCTCCTATTTATCTGGAAGAAATCATAGAAAAACTTGTTCATGCAGAATTACTTGTTTCCCATACAAAAGGTAAATATATTGCAAATCATTGTATCTTCCCTTATCAAAAATATGCCCAAGCAGAAATTTATGCTTGTGATATTTTTCATAATGATGGTTATGCTGAAAAAATCAATATGATTCTTTTCAATTTAAAAGATAAAATTACAGCACTTGGTTTTTATGGAAATCATTTTGATTATAATTATTTACTTTGGATTTTCTATGTTATCGCAAGTGACTTTTTTGGAGTTCATGGTCGAGATTATTATATCCAAAAATACAATATAAAAAATGAAGCTGAAAGAAATTTCCGTATGACAATGCAATACATACTTGCTGATGAAAATTTTGATAATTCTATATGGAAAAACCTAAAAAGAAAGATTTGGTCAAATCTTCATCAAGATTTTACTACTTCGGAATATGGTACAATTGAATTTGTAAACGATTTTGCAACTGACCCATTTCCAACGGAAGAAAATGAAGATGAAATATTTTGGAGTGGTGGACGAAGCAAATGGATTGACGGAACTAATATTGCTTTGCTTGTTTCCCTTTCCGAACGCCCCGAAAAAAATCTTTCCGTACATGAAGAAGCAATGGTAGCGAATTTCTTGAAACATGGTTTATTAAAAAAAGAAAATGAGAAACTTATTGTACAGCTTCCTATATTCAAACGTGAAATTTACAGAGAAATCTGCAATCTTATAAGTACAGAAATAAAACCGCTTGCCGAACAATATACAGATAAAGTCAGCACAGGTATTGAAAAACTTCTTCTACCTTATGTACGCAAGGATTTATTAAGCAACTTCATTTATTGGGATATGCAAATCTTTTTACAACAAATGGGTTCCCTATTTTATTATGGTTGGGATAAGGCACTCGCACAACCAAAGGATTATTCCAAATCATCTGCTGGACTTTATATTCTAAGATAAATAAAAAAGGGCTGTCAGTCAATAAAATTTTATCACAATATATAGTTTGATTTTCGTTCAAGAAATACTATATATTGTTAAAAAAATTTATTAACCGACAGCCCCTTTTTTCACCTATTGAGGAGGTCAAAATTTTTTCAACATCCCCTTACTGCATTACACATAATGTATTAACACTTCTCCAAATACTACATCACCACAAATTTGAAGTTTATTTTCTCCATTCGCTACACATATTCCACAAGAAGATATTCTTCCAAAAACATTATCTCCATTCGTAGATACCGTCCAAGTGGATGGTACATATATATTTACATGTCCGAAAACTACATCCATGTATATTTTTGCTCTACCATTTTTTAGTGTAGCTTCTGTAAGATAAATGGAAATCTCTCCAAAAACACAGTCTGTATTTACACTACTCAATTCCTGACTTTTAATATATTTTACACAATTACCAAAAATAACATCTTGCTGTACTACTTCCCCATCTTCTGTCATCCTCTGTTCGTCCATTTCACTCCAATCAGACACGATTACACTTTCTTTCCATAATTTCTTATATGTTATTTTATGTTTTAATGGAAAAATCATATTAAGGCCTATTGTACATAAAAATGCTACTCCTAATATAAGCCATGGTGTCAGCTTTTCCAAATGTAACAGTTGGTCATTCACAATAATAAAAAATGCAATTGAAAATAAAATTTTTCCCCAACTCTTTTTCATTATTCCATCGATACCACTTGCTATAAAAACTACCGAAAAAAGAATATTCCAAAAACTAAGTTCCTTAAAATATCCTAATTGGTTTACTATTAAAGCAACTGCTGCCAATATGCACAAAACACCCCAAATAATATTTTTTCTTACTTTCATAAAATCCTCCTCTTCTCATCCATTTGGTCAATTAGGGCTTTATAATAATTACGGGATACATAAACTTTTTTGATACTATCATAAAATTCTACTTTACTAGAAGCTGTCAAATTTCTCGTAATCGAATATATTTGATTCAAATTTACAATAGTCGATTTTGATATTCGCATAAAATACCTTGGCAATATTTCTTCTAATTCATAAAGTTTATATTGAGTTTCATACATTTTTTCTGCCGTATGTGCTACAACAGTCTTACTTTCTGTTTCAAAAAATAAAATCTGTTCTTGTGGTATAAAATACTCCGTATCTCCTTTCAGTAAAATAAGACTTTTCTCATTCCTTCCAAAGTTACTTATTAAGTTTTGTATTTGTAATATCGTTTCATTGATACTAGCACATCGTATGACAATTTCATCTTCTTCTAAATTAGATTGAATATCTATTCTAACTTTCATCTATGTACCTCACCTGCCCAATCATTTGATAAACACATTATAACAAACATTGATATAATGTAAATACATCAAACCTAAGTGGTAAGTAATACAAACTAAGAGGTAAAATTATTCACCATTTTATTCAGAAAAATTTATTTTCCCTATTGATTTTACTGGTGTAAAGTGATACAATACTGAATCGTAAGTAAAATACAAACATAAATAATTGAAAAGGAGTCTATAAAATATGAAAAACAAAATGAAAAAACTTACATTATTACTTACAAGCATTATGCTTATCTGTATGCTCGGAGGCTGTGGTTCTTCTTCAGATTCTGATATGGCATATGTAAAAGAAAAGGGAGTTTTAGTCGTTGGTATTACAGATTTTGCACCAATGGATTACAAAGACGCTTCTGGTAACTGGGTTGGCTTTGATGCTGATATGGCAAAAGGTTTTGCTGAAAGCCTTGGTGTAGAGGTAGAATTTGTAGAAATCGAGTGGGGTAACAAAATTTTAGAATTAGACAGTAAAACAATTGACTGCGTTTGGAATGGTATGACTTTAACAGACGAAGTAAAAGCAGGTATGGAATGCTCTAATCCTTACTGTAATAACGCACAGGTTGTTATTGTACCAGTAGATAAAGCTGACCAATATCAAACGGTTGACAGCCTTTCCGATTTATCTTTCGCAGCAGAGGACGGTAGTGCTGGTGAAAAAGAACTTACTGCAAGAAACCTCAAGTGTCTTCCTGTGTTAGCACAGTCAGATGCGTTGATGGAAGTAGCTGCAGGTACTGCTGATGCTGCTGTTATTGATGCTTTAATGGCAGGTGCTATGATTGGCGAAGGAACTAGTTATGCAGATTTAACATATACTGTTTCTTTAAATAGTGAAGAATATGGTGTTGGTTTCCGTAAAGGTTCTGACCTTGCAGAAGCATTAAATGAATATTTCAAAGCTAGCTACAAGGACGGAAGCATGATGGATTGTGCAAATACATACGGTGTACAAGCTGCTGTCATTGAACAATAATTTTCACAAAGGGGTTGTTGTAAAATAAAACGATTGCTACAAGAAATTGTAATCTTAACATTTGACAAGACCAATATCTTGTAGTAATCGTTTTCTTTGCAACAATCCCTAAAACTATATCCTAAAAATTTTCACTATTTCTTTTAGAATCATTTTTTTACGGAGATACTTATGGAACAATTTATAGAACAATTCCCCATTGTTATAAAGGCATTAAATACTGGTTTTTTACAAACGTTAAAGTTATTCGCAGTTACTCTCCTTGGTGCTTTGCCTTTAGGATTAGTAATTGCATTTGGTTCTATGTCACCATTTAAACCAATCAGTTATTTCGTTAAAACTATCGTTTGGATTATACGAGGAACACCTCTTATGATTCAACTTTTAATTGTATACTTTTTCCCAGGACTTGTATTAGACAATCCCATTTGGGGAAGTGGAGAAAGTGGACGTTTTCTTGCCGCAGCAGTTACATTTATTTTCAATTATGCCTGCTATTTTTCTGAAATTTATCGTGGTGGCATCCAGCAAGTACCTGTTGGTCAAAAAGAAGCAGGACTTGTACTTGGTATGACAAATCGACAAATATTTTTCAAGGTTACTTTGCTACAAATGATAAAAAATATTCTCCCACCAGTAGCAAATGAAATTATTACTCTTGTAAAAGATACTGCTCTTGCTCGTATTATTGCCCTACAGGAAATCATTTGGGCAGGTCAAGCATTTATGAAAGGCTCACATGGTATTGCTGGTGCTATTTGGCCTTTATTTTTTACTGCTATTTATTATCTAGCTTTCAGTGGTATTCTTACGATTTTGCTAGAACGCTTAGAAAGAAAATTAAACTATTTCCGATAAAGGAAAACTTGTATGGAGGATTACTATGGCTATATTAGAAGTGGAACATATACATAAAAGCTTCGGTCACACAAAGATATTAAAAGATATCAGCTTTTCTTTGGAAAAAGGACAGGTGGTTTCTATTATTGGTTCATCTGGAAGTGGAAAAACAACGCTTCTTCGATGCTTAAACTTTTTAGAAACGCCAAGCAGTGGAAAGATTCTTGTTAATGGAGAAACACTATTAGATACAGATAATCCAATGACACAGTCTGAAACAGAAATTCGCAAAAAACGTCTGCATTTTGGATTGG
>CALASV010000199.1 GCA_937888895.1 uncultured Clostridia bacterium
TTTTCCTCCAATTTTTCCTATAAAATATTTTAACATTTTTTCTGTTACTGTATAATCAGAAATAACACCTTGACGAAGTGGACGTACTGCAATAATGTTACCTGGTGTACGACCAAGCATCAATCTAGCTTCTTCTCCAATTGCTTTAATTTTATTTGTATCACGGTCAAACGCCACTACGGATGGCTCTTTTAACACAACTCCTTTTCCTTTTATATAAACAAGCACACTCGCAGTACCTAAATCAATTCCAATATCGCTACTAAACATCGTTTACTCCTTCCTTAAATTAGACCCTTTTTCTATACTAAAATAATACCCTCTATTTTCACATCTTTTCTACTGTCACTATCTAAATAAACCCTTGTGAACACAGGATAGTTGTATTATATACTCATTCTCTCAATATTTCAAAGGAATTTTTTATTTTTTCTATTTCTTATAGGTAATTCACAAAGTCTACCCTATAAACCACCCTATACCTCAACATTTTGACGAAAAAATACATCATTTGACATAGATTTGACAACACATTTGCTTACACTTTTTCACTAATACTACTACGAAAGAAAGGAAAACAATGATATGAAAGATACAAATAACTCTAATCATTATATTTTTCAAAAAGTTGCCACATTATGTGGTTTACGAATTTCACTTTATATTACAATAGCACTTTTAATTTTATCCTTTTTAGTATTGAACTTTTCGGGATACCGTACTGCTTCCCCATTTTATATTACTGTATTTGCTGCCATCCTTCCAGAATGGATACAAATGGTTGTATTTCCTGAAAATAATAATAAAAAAGAAAAGAAACTACCGTTCCCTCTCTTTTGTCAAAAATATCGTTATACCACTCGATACCATAAAGCAATGAATCTTGCTAGTCTCGTTTTATTTTTGATGTTAGGAGCATGGCATATTTCTTATTACAATAATAATACATTACCTACGATTGTAATGATAGTACCAATTTCCATCGCTATCATTAACCTTGTTACAAGACTATTCACTACTATTATTTACCAAATTTACTTTATCTATTTTCCACTAAAAGCAATGAGATAAATGGAGATATTGGGAAAGGAAATCTTTCTTTTCCCAATTACCTCAAAACTATATTATAATGTAAAAAGATATTGTATTCCATTTTCTGTACTAACTTGTATTGTCTTTACATCAAACGCTTTTTGTAATACATCTGATTGATATATTTCTTTTGGTGAACCTATTTGTAATATTTTTCCCTCTTTCATCACTACCATGACATCAGCAATACGCATCGCAAGCGACAAGTCATGTAATACAAGTACTACTGCTTTTCCTTTTCTCGCTAATTCTTTTGCTAATTCCATCAATCGTAATTGATGAGAAATATCTAAAAAAGAAGTTGGTTCATCCATTAAAATAACTGGCGTATCTTGTGCAATTGCCATTGCAATATATACTTTTTGTCTTGTTCCTCCAGAAAGAGAACTCATATTTTTTTCTGCTAAATCTTCTATTCCTGCCCAATGCAACGCTTCTCTTGCTTTTTCCACATCTTCTTTTTTATATCTTCTTGGATAAGATAAATATGGAAATCTTCCGTGTAATACCATTTTTAATACTGTAATTTCTGGTACATTTCTATTTTGTGGTAAATATGCGATTTCTTTTGCTAACCTTTTCGAATGATATTGTTCTATATTCATTCCATTTACCAAAATATCCCCAGAAGAATGAGGATTTAAACGGATTAATGATTTTAATAATGTACTTTTTCCACAACCATTGGGACCTACAATTACTGTAACTTTTCCTCTTTCTAAAGTTACAGTAATATGATGCAATACTTCTGTGCTATAATAACCAGCACAAACATTACGAAATTCAATCATCCAATGTACCCTCCTTTTTGTTTCAACAACAACCATAAAAAGAAAGGTCCGCCTAAAAATGACATAATAATACCAACAGGTACTTCATAAGGATTAAATATCAAACGAGAACAAAGGTCACATAATGTCACAAAGGTTGCCCCACATATCGCACAAAGAGGCAATAATTTTTTACTTTCACTTCCTGTTATCTTACGAATCGCATGTGGTACAATTAATCCAACAAACCCAAGTAATCCTGCAAAACTAACACTTGCTCCTGCAAGTAATGCGGAAAGTCCTAAAAATATCGTTCTCATCCATTTCACAGAAAGTCCAAGTCCTTGTGCTGTCTCCTCTCCTAATATCATAATATCTAATTCATTACATAACGATAATATGACAATCAATGCTAAAATAATGATAATTCCTGCTGGAATTAATCTCACATAAGATACTGCTGAAAACCCACCAACTCGAAAATCTGCATTCATTAAAGCAACTTCTGGAATTAAGGTTGTAATGGCTTCTGAACCTGCATTTAGAAAACTATTAATGGCAACACCTGCTAAAATCACCGTTGTCCTAGAAGCATTTACTTTCCTTGCCACTGTAACAACTAAAAAAACAGCAAACATCGCACCTAAAAAAGAAGAAATCGTAATTACCCAACCCGTCAATACTCCACAAGCACAACAAACCGTTACAAAAAGCCCTGCTCCTGCATTCACTCCAATAATACTTGGGGAAGCTAATTGATTTGCTAACACTCCTTGAATAACTGCTCCTGAAACTGCTAATCCTGCACCTGCAAGTAAACAGCCCAATGTTCTTGGTAACCGAACATACCAAAAAATATTTTGAGCAAAACCACTTTCTGTTCGAAATTTTACAGCCTCCCAAAGCTGTGAAAGAGAAAGCTTTGCAGAACCAAGACAAATACTAAGTAATGCTACAATAACACATACTACACTTGCTATACAAAGTAAAGAAACTATATTTAATTTTTTCATTTGGAAAGTAACTCCTCTAATTTTTCATAAGCCTCTGCCCAACGGTCATTCGGTTTTAAATTATATAACTTTTTATCTAAATAAAGCATACGTCCTTCTTTTACTGCTGTTAAACTATTCCATACAGGTTGTTCCCTAAATAAATTTTCAATAAATGCTTTCGTTCCTTGTTCATTATCTCCCATTTGAACAATAAAAATATAATCAGGTTCTTCTTCTAAAATATATTCTATACTAACATTTTCTAATAACGATTGTTCTCTATCTGCAATATTGATACATCCTAAATCTTCCAACATTTGACCTAATACTGTATCTTTATTGCTCTTTGCATATACAGCAGAAGCAGATACTCTCAAATAAAGTATTTTTGGTGCTTTCCCTTCTTTCTCTAAACGCTCTTTACTTTTTTCAATGACAGCATCAATGCGTTCCTGTTGTGCTAGCCCATACATTTCATATAAATCTTTTTGTCCTGTGATTTGTGTACAAATATCTAATACTCTCAAATAATCCTCAAAACCAGATACTTCAAAATAAGCAGTTGGAATATGAGAAGACTCTAAACTATCTCTCCATTCTAAATGCATTCTAGTTCCAGCACTTGCAATAATAAAATCTGGATTCGATTCAAATACTTTTTCTAAACTTGGTTGTTTTGTACCTCCAATATTTATCGTTGTTTCTGGTAATTCCATTAAAAAATCATCCCATGCATCATCTGCTGTAGCAACGACTGTGCCACCAGCTAATGACCACATATGAGCAAAACTACCAAGAAGTGCTGTCACTCGTTTAGGATTTACAGGAACTGTCACTTTTCTACCAAGGTCATCCGTAAATGTTACTTCAAATATCGTTTCTGTTATTGTTGGACTTATTTCGTTTCCTGTTTCTTCTACCTGTCCACACCCACCAAATAATAACAAAAATCCTACCATTGTTACTATGATTGATTTTCTCATTTTACTTTCTCCATTCATACTATACTAAAGTCTTTTTACTATACTATAAACCATAAGTAAAATGCAATACAAAATTTATTTTTCTTTTATCGCATTTGGATGCCTATATATTACATTCAACAAATCCTCCATTTGAGAATTTACTGTATGATTTCGATGGTAACAAAAATAAAAAAATCGTTTCGTGGAAATATCTTTAACTGGTATTCTAAAAATTTCTCCTTTTTCAATATATTCACAAACACATCGTTCTGAAATAAATCCAAGTCCCAAATTATGCCTTACTGCATCTACAATTGCTTTTCCTCCATTACATTCCCAAGCTACTTTAAACGGAATATGATGTCTACTCATAATATCTTCAAAAGCGGCTCTTGTACCACTTCCTTTTTCTCTCATAATAAAACTTTGACCTCGTAACTCCTCTATGGTTACTGTTTTTTTGTTTGCAAAAGGATGTTTTTTACCACAAACTAAATACAAAGTATCTACCATAACAGGTACTGTAACTATTTCTTCTCTTGTAATAATGCCCTCTACCAATGCGACATCTAATTCATTATGTACTAATTTTTCTTCTAAATGCTCTGTATTATCTACTCGTACAGAAACATTGATATCTGGATAATGTTCTCCTAATTGTTCTATCAATTCTGCTATCAATGTATTTCCAATCGTTAACGTAGCACCTACTTTTAAACATCTTTGTTGTGCTACACTTCTCATATTAAGTTCTAATTTTTCATAAGTTTCTACAATTTCTTTTGCACTATGAAAAAATAATTCTCCTGCTACTGTAAGTTTTAATTTTCTTGGGTATCTTTCAAATAATACTACTCCGTATTCTTTTTCTAAATCAGAAATTATTTGACTTACCGTAGGCTGTGAAATATACAATTGTTTTGCCGCCTCACTCATCTTTCTATATTCTGCTGTAGCTATAAATGTTTTTAACTGTCGTAATGTTGCCATATATGTTCTCCAATTTTTATAATATCTATAGATAAATACCTATAGTTTTATTCAAATAATACTATTTTACGATAAAAAACGCAAGTGATATAATGAGAAAAACTCAAAGGAGAAGAAAATTATGGCATGCATAATTCACCCAGACGAAATAAAACGCGTAAAAGCGTTAGGTTTCTTACACAATAAAGGAACAGATTGTTTCAATGGTCGTGTTATTACAAGAAATGGTAAGATTACAGCCGAACAAGCAAAAGTAGTGGCAGAGGCAGCACAACAATACGGAAGTGGAGAACTCGAATTTACTACTCGTCTTACGATTGAAGTAAGAGGTATTCATTTTGATAATATCGAACCATTTCGTAATTACATTGCAAAAGCAAACTTAGAAACAGGTGGCACAGGAGCTCTTGTTCGTCCTATTGTTTCTTGTAAAGGTACAACTTGTCAATACGGCTTATATGATACCTTTTCTTTATCTGAACAAATTCATGAGCGTTTTTATAAAGGATATCATTCTGTAAAATTACCTCATAAATTTAAGATTGCAACTGGTGGTTGTCCAAATAACTGTGTAAAACCAGACTTAAACGATATTGGTATTATCGGACAAAAAATTCCAAACTTCCATTCCGAATTATGTAAAGGCTGTAAAAAATGTCAAATCGCACTTGCTTGTCCAATGAAAGCAATTGCAGTAGAAAATGGCGTTGCTGTTACAAATAAGGAACTTTGTATCCATTGTGGTCGTTGTGTTGGTAAATGTCCATTCCATGCAAATGAGACTGGTACTACTGGTTATAAAATTACGATTGGTGGAAGATGGGGCAAAAAGGTTGCTCAAGGTCGTCCGTTAGGAAAAATCTTTACAAGTGAAGAAGAAGTACTAAATACAATAGAAAAAGCAATTCTTTTATTCCGAGAACAGGGAATGACAGGCGAACGCTTTGCAGATACGATTCAAAGAATTGGATTTGAAGAAGTAGAACGACAACTCTTTTCTGATGAAATTTTAGAAAGAAAACAAGCCATCTTAGACGCACAATTACACATTAAGTAAAATAAAAACTGGAAAACCAATAAAAAGTTTTCCAGTTTATTTTTTACATCAACTTAAATTGTGCTACTTGTTCATTCAACATATTTGCTTGTGCTGATAATTCTTCACTTACTGCAGAAGATTCTTCTGCTGCTGCTGAATTTCCTTGTACTACTAAAGAAATTTGTTGAATACCACTTTCAATTTCATTCATTGCAAGAAGCTGTGCAGATGCAGAATCACTATTTTCTTTCGATACTTGTGCTAATTTTTGTATACCTTCAATTACATCAGCAAGTACTTCTTTTGTTCTAGCAGTAGTTTCATTTCCTTCTTTGACAGCTTCTAAACTTTCTAAAATCAACTGTCTTGTATTAACTGCAGAATTTGCACTATCCGTTGCTAACTTACCAATTTGGTCTGCTACAACAGCAAAACCACGTCCTGCTTCTCCTGCTCTTGCTGCTTCAATCGATGCATTTAAAGATAATAAATTGGTCTGAGATGCAATATCTTCAATTTCTTGAATAATCTGTTCAATCTTTCTGGAAGTATCGTCAATTTTTTCCATTGCTAAAATCAATTCTTCCATTTCTTTATTACTCTTTTCTGCTTGTTCAATATAACGACCTGCTTCTTGATATGCTCTCTTTGCAGCCTCTGCTGTCATTTCTACATTCGATGCCATTGTATCAATCGTTGCTGTTAATTCTTCAATTGCTCCTGCTTGTTCTGTAGCACCTTCTGCTAATGTTTGAGAACTATCTGCCATTTGAGAAGCACCTGTCATTACCTGCTCCGAAGCATCATTGATATTTCGGAGTACATCTCTCTGATTCTGTACCATATCTCTTAAATTATCTAAAATAGTTTTATAATCTCCAATATAGTCATTGATACATTGTGATTTTACTTGGAAATTGCCTACTTTCAATTCTTCCATAATATATTTTAAATCATCAATAATCAATTTCAATGTACGACAAGTTTTACGGAATGCCTCTGCTAATTCACCAAATTCATCTTCGCCTTGGTAATTCACTATAATATCCAAATCACCTTTTGCAATTTTATTGGCAGCAGTCTTTAATTCCTCGGCTGGTTCTACAATTGTTTTAGAAACAATTTTTGTTGTTATTAAACCAACAATGACACTAGATATCGCAAATGCTACGATAAGAGCAAAACTAAAACTTCCTATTGTCATCGAATTTTGATAAGCATTTGTTGCATTATCTTGAGCTTTATCTGAAATATCTAATAACACTTCTTCCATTTCTTCTACTGCTTTAACATACTTATTATCATAAATTTCTAATGCTTCCTCATTTCGATTTGAAGATACTAAATCTGTCAAACTAGTTCTAAGAGTTTTTACAACAGATAATGTTTTTTCTAATCTTTGTAATAAATCTTTATCTTCAAATGTTTCTTTTAAACTTTCTACACCACTTCCCACCTTTTCTGCATACTCAATAGCTTGTTGTACACGTTCTTTTGTTTCTGTTTCATCCTCTGTAACAATTGCCCATAACATATACTTAGAAGATGCTTGTAAATCTTTTCTAATTTCTAACTGTGCTGTGGAATTTACAAAAGGAGTTTCATAAAAATATCTCATTTTTAAATTCATCGTTACCATTCCCACAATTCCCACAACAACAGATACTAAAAATACAATCGTCACTAAAGAAATCGCAACTGATATTTTTTTATCTGTTTTTACTCTACGCAAATATGCTACAAATTTTTTCATTGCTTTTCTCCTTTACTCTTTTTTCTATCTATTATAGTCTTTTTTTTATGAAATTTCAATTCATACTTTCTTTTTTCTAATAATAATTATTTTTTTCTAAAAATAATCTTCTTATTTTCTATTTTATTTCTACATTTATATACAATTATTTTTGACGAGATTTATCTACATAACTACAATATTATGACAATCTTAAAAAATTATTTTATGAACACAAAAAATTTGTGGAAACTTCTTTTATTCAGTCAAAAAAATTGCTACTCTTTTTTATACAAAAGAATAGCAATTTTTTATAATTATCATTTATTTTGCTTTCTGTGCATTTCTTTTGGAAGCTTCTAATAACTTTCTCTGACGACGGTTCTTTACTTCTTCAGACATTGGCTTAATATCTCCTGCTGCCAATAATGCTTGTCTTGTCATCAATGGACCAAACATTTCATAAATCAATACAGCAAATAATGTAATATTTCTAATTAAAGCACCTTGTTCTCCAAGTTGCATCGCAGTTGCACACATACCAAGAGCTACACCAGCTTGTGGGAATAAAGTAACACCTAAATACTTACAAATCGAAGGCTCACAATTTGTTGCCTTTGCACTAATAAACGAACCAAAATATTTACCAAGACAACGGAAAATAATATAAACTACACCAATTCCTACAATTGCAACATCTGTAAATACGGAAAGTTCTAATTCTGCACCACTAATTACAAAGAATAATGCAAACAATGGAGAAGTCCATTTATCCGATGCTACCATTAAATCATGCGATAATGGACAAAGGTTACAAAATACGGTACCTAACATCATACATACTAATAAAGAAGAAAAACCAATATGTATTGAACCAATATGGAACTCTAACATAGATAACGAAGTTGTTAAAAATACAAATGCAATTGTTAAATTCAAACGGTTTGTATTCGAGTTAAATAATTTTTCTAACTGAGTAAGTACCCAACCCATAATTGCACCCAGTAATAAAGAACAAACAATTTCTACTAATGGATTAACTAAAATAGATACAAAATCTACAGTTCCACTCACAAGTGTTTTTGCAATACCAAAACAAACAGCAAATACAATTAAACCTACAGCATCATCTAATGCTACAATTGGTAATAACAAACTTGTTAAAGGACCTTTTGCCTTATACTGACGTACTACCATTAATGTAGCTGCTGGAGCTGTTGCTGTTGCAATTGCACCAAGAGTTAACAACTGTGGTACAGTTAATTTATCTGGCATTATAAGATGTACTACCAACAATGCAATATCTACAAATAATGTAGCAACTAACGCTTGAACAATACCAATCACAAATGCCTGTTTTCCAGTTTGTTTTAATTCCTCCAAACGAAACTCATTACCAATAGAAAAGGCAATAAAACCAAGTGCTACTTCTGCAATCAAAGATAGACTCGCAACACCTTCCATCGTAGTAAAACCAAGACCCTCAACTCCTAATGCACCTAAACAATAAGGTCCAATTAACACACCCGCTATCAAATATGCCGTAACCGATGGCAACTTTAGAGGCTTGAACAAACGTGTCATTAAAAGACCAGCAAGTAACGCAATAGATACAGGTAATAATACATTCATAACGCTTCTCCTTTTTTCTTCTAGTTTGTAATTTCTTTGTAAAACGGATATTCGGAATTCGCTTCGCTACTTCCTCATGAACTCTGCGTTCATTTTACAAAAAGTATACTCCTATTACAACAGAAATACAAGCGTCGTTTCTAACAATATTTTATACATTTTTTATAATTTTTTTGTAGAACTTTAAGCAAAAAAACAGATGCTATCATAAAACCATAGCATCTGTTTTTTTATTATTTTTTATTTGGGAGACATCAACCTTTTACTGCACCTGCTACTACACCTTCAATAATGTATTTCTGACAACTTAAATAAAATACAATAATTGGAATAATAGAAAGTACTAACAACGCCATCAATGAACCGTAATCCTTTGCACCATAAGAACCCATCAAATACTGTACAGCTACAGAAATTGTCTTATAGCGTGTAGAAACACCAATGACTAAGTATGGAAGTAAGTAGTCATTCCAAATCCACATGGCATTTAAAATTGCTACTGTAATTACCGTTGGTTTTAAAATTGGAAGTACTACTTGGAAAAATGTAACAATTGGATTACATCCATCAATCATAGCAGCTTCTTCAATTTCCAAAGGAATACCTTTTACAAAACCACAGAACATAAATACAGATAAACCTGCACCAAATCCTAAATATAATACAATCATACCTAATGGATTATTTAAATGTAACATATCTGCTAATTTAGACATCGTAAACATAATCATTTGGAATGGAACTACCATAGAGAATACAAATGCATAATATAAAAATTCTGATGTTTTTGTTTTCACACGAGTAATATACCATGCTGTCATAGAAGTTAATAATACAATAGCTCCTACAGAAAATACGGTAATAAATGCTGTCCAACCAAATGCTTCAAAAAAGTTTGTTTTACTAATACCAGAAATATAATTTTCTAAACCTACAAATAAATCACCCATTGGTATCGAAAAAGGGTCATCACTAATATACAATTTCCCTTTAAACGAATTCATTACTACAAAGAAGATTGGAACTAAAAAGATAACTACTAAACAGCAAAGAATCGCTAATATTATAAATTTCTGTACTTTTTTTGTTTTTTCCATTAGCTCTCGACCTCCTTACGTCTTGTTAATACTAACTGTAACATAGCAATACCTGTTACAATAATAAAGAATACAACGGCTTTTGCCTGACCAACACCTTCAAATCCAACTTTATCATAGAACGATTTATAAATATCTAATGCTAACATTGTTGTCTTATTCGATGGACCACCACCTGTTAATGCTAAGTTTTGGTCAAACATCTTAAAGGAATTGGAAATTGTTAAGAATAAGCAAATCGTAATGGATGGCATAATCATTGGAATCATAATTTTAAATAATGTCTGAATTTTATTTGCACCATCAATCTTTGCTGCTTCTAATACATCAGGAGATACATTTTGTAATCCTGCAATATAAATAATCATAATGTAACCTATCATTTGCCAGTTCATCAAGATAACTAAGCCCCAAAAACCATATTTTGCATCAAATAACATAGTTACACCAAATTTAGATAATACACCATTTATCATCGACTGCCAAATATAACCAAGGACAATACCACCGATTAAGTTTGGCATAAAAAATACAGTACGGAATAAATTTGTTCCCGGAAGCTTCTGTGTCAACATCAATGCAAGTAAAAATGCAAATACATTGATAGTTACAATAGAAACCGATGCAAACATTACTGTAAACAGTAACGCACTCCAAAATTCTTTGCTTGTAAATGCTTTTACATAATTAGAAAATCCTACAAAAGTAGCATTTGTTACGGTTGTAAAATCACAAAAAGATAAATAAAGACCCATAACAAATGGTACTATAAAAGCGATAAGAAAAGCAATTAATGTAGGCAATACAAAGACTGGAAAGTATTTTTTCATTGTTTTTTCCATAACACTTCCTCCGTTTGTTCATAAAGCTAATTATTTTTTAATCAATGCCTTTTCTGTCTTCCACTGTTCTACTACAACACCAGTCACACCATTCCAATCCATTGTGCCTTGTGCATACTCTAATAAAGCACTACCAAAGTTATCCTTAAATGTCTGGCTAGGGAATGTTGTAAAAATCCAAGGAATTGCTGTCTTTCCACTTTCCATCGATGCTAACATAGATTTTGCAAGTGGGTCAGATGGCTTTTCTGCATCAGAAAATGTACTAAATGGTGCAATATTACCTAATTCATTTACCATATAATTTTTACCTGTTTCAGAGTTAATTAACCAATAAACGAAATCTGCTGTTGCTTTCTGGTCCATTTCAGATGCTTCACTATTAATACAGAAATAATTTTCTGTTCCGATACAAAGACCTTGATTTTCTTCTCCATCTAAATCCATGTAAATTGGTAAGAAACCAATATTTTCTTCTTTTACCACATTACCAGAAACTTCTGCAATCTGACCCCAAGCCCAGTTACCATTTTGAACCATTGCACACTGTCCTAATGCAAATTCTGCCATAGAATCATTTACACCTTTACTACCTAACATTCTTGCATCTGCTGTAGAATTATTTAAATATAAATCAAAAATATTTTTAAAGTTTTCACCATGAGAAAATGTAATTTCTTCCATATCAGAAACATTATTTGCTACATACTCTGCATTGATAGGTAAATTTGCTAAATGAGTATTCCATCTCCATTCTTCGCCTGGAAGCAAGGAAGTAGAAGCAAATACACCTTTAATTCCTAAAGCGTCTTTCTTTGCCTGCATATCTTCTACTACTGCTTTTAATGTTTCAAAACTGTTAATTTTATCAATAGAAGTTACAACTGCACCATCCATAGCAAAATACTTATTCATAATTTCTAAGTTATAAATAATACCATATCCTTCAATGGTATATGGAACACCATACACTCCACCATCTGCACCTTTAATTGCTAATTCTTTATCAGATAATGCATTATAAAACTGTGTTTCACTTAAATCTGCACAATAATCTTTCCAAGCCTGATAACCAATTGGCCCATTAATCTGGAATAAAGTAGGTGCATCTGATTTTACAATTTCAGATTTTAAAGTAGATTCATAATTACCACCGGCTGCTGTTACTACTTTTACTGGAATACCTGTTTCTTCTGTATAAGCTTCAGCAATTTCTTCCCAAACTTCTGTTACTTCTGGTTTAAAGTTCATATAATATACACTAGGAACATCTTCTTTTCCTTCACTAGAACAGCCTGTAAGCGCTGTTAATGCCATTGTTGCACAAAGTATAGCACTTAATATTTTCTTTCTCATTATTTTCTCTCCTTTTCCACATTCAAAACTACTACTTGAAATGGTTGTAATAATAATTTATTTTCTTCTAATGTAACAATATCATTGGAAAGTAAAACTTCTTTTATATTCTCTTTTACTTCTATTTCTTTTACTTCCTCTAAAAAATTACCTGCTACTAAAATATCTTTGTTTTGTCCTCTACGATAGTATGCCATAATTCCTTGTTCTTCTTCCAAAAAAGGCTCTGTTTTTCCATAAACAAATACTTCTTGAAAACTTGGATGATTTCTCAAATTCGCCAATGCTCGATAAAAATTCAACACACTGTCAGGCTCATTCTCTTGTCTTTTTGCATTGATTTCTTTAAAGTTTGGATTTACTTCTAGCCAAGGAGTTCCTGTTGTAAATCCTGCATTTTTCGTATCGTCCCATTGAAATGGTGTTCTTCCGTTATCACGAGAAAATTGACTCACTACTTTCATTGCTTCCTCATGACTTAACCCAACTCGAATACATTGTTCATATTCGAAATGACTATTAACATCATCAATCTGTTCCATTGACGTATATTCCATATTTTCCATACCAAGTTCTTGTCCTTGATAAATAAACGGAATCCCTTTTAATAGAAAGTATTCTGCTGCCAATAACTTCTTTCCTTTTGTATGACGAGCTACTTTAGGAAGATAATAACTTACACCTCTTGGTTCATCATGATTTTCTATAATTGTAGAATAGAATCCAATACTCTCTGCCTTTTTCTGACTCTCAAAACAACAACGTTTATAATCTTCTACCGTAGGAATACGATTTGCATACCAACCTTTACAAGATTTTCCCTCTATCGTTTGACTAAAATCAAAAATAGAAGAAAAATATCCATTTTCGCCCATAAAATCGTTTAATTCTTCTTCTTTTTCGTTAAAAACTTCTCCAACAAAAAAGGCATTATGTGGATTTAGTGTTTCATCTCTCATTTCTGCTAAAAATTCACCAATTCCATTCGCATGTTTTAACACTTCATTCATATCACACAGACCATCTTCTCTATCTGCCTCATAGTCACAAAATGGTAAAGGTTTTTTAATATTGATAATAGCATCTACTCGAAAACCACCTAATCCCTTATCTAACCACCAATTCATCATTTTGTAAATT
>CALASV010000200.1 GCA_937888895.1 uncultured Clostridia bacterium
ACTTCCACAGCTTGTAAACACAGGGTTTCAGGTTCTCTTTCACTCCCCTCCCGGGGTCCTTTTCACCTTTCCTTCACAGTACTATGCTCTATCGGTCACTAAGGAGTATTTAGCCTTACGGGGTGGTCCCCGCTCATTCCCACAAGGTTTCACGTGTCTCGTGGTACTCTGGATGCCGCCATGTCTCTTGGGATTTCGCATACGGGGCTTTCACCCTTTGCAGCTGGTCTTTCCAGGGCCATTCTGCTATCCCTCAAGAATCATTCCTGCGGTCCGAACCCCGCTGTGCACGCACAACGGTTTGGGCTCTTCCGCGTTCGCTCGCCGCTACTTACGGAATCACGTTTGTTTTCTCTTCCTCCGGCTACTTAGATGTTTCAGTTCACCGGGTTCCCTTCCATACGTTATGGATTGGCGTATGGATACATGAGGTATGCTCATGTAGGTTTCCCCATTCAGATATCTGCGGATCAATGTGTATTTGCCACTCCCCGCAGCTTTTCGCAGCTTATCACGTCTTTCTTCGGCTCTTAGTGCCAAGGCATCCACCCTGCGCTCTTTCTAGCTTAACCAATATACTGGGATAGCGGTTGGACGTTGGCTGACATTGACTGTCATGCTTGCATGATCAGGCATATCTTAACAACGGACACGCCATTAGCGAAGCTAAAGGCGATCATCGAACTTGTTCGATTATATAACCGTTATCTCCTGCATGTATAGCGTTACATGCAATCGGCTTTAGGTTTGTTTGTTTTGTGTTTACTCTCATATGTTTCCATATGTTTGAATGAATAACTTTGCTTTTTGATTAGATGTTACTCTAATCCCTCGGATGTCTTGTATTGTTTAAAGAATTAACTTTCTTATACATCAGTTAATTCCCTATCCTTTACTCTTTGATATTAGATTCTGTATTCGGTTTTCAAGGTACATTCGACCTGCGGTCTCATGTACAGTCGCAAATTCATCCTGAATTGCCTCCGGCAATGGAATTTGCTCCATGTCTCATTTTCTCACGTTCCAAACAGCAAATGTTCGGAACTGACCCACGGTCTTTCTCTGTTTCTGACTGTTTTACCAGTCATCATAACACACAAATATCTGCATGCTATCATCACCGGTAAATCTTATGGGCATCCGTTTCCGGATGAATGGAGATGGAGAGATTCGAACTCTTGACCCCCTGCTTGCAAGGCAGGTGCTCTCCCAACTGAGCTACACCCCCATAGACTGGGCTTAAATGGACTCGAACCATCGACCTCACGCTTATCAGGCGTGCGCTCTAACCAGCTGAGCTATAAGCCCTTTTACGGTTGATATGCTGATTTTTTTAACGAAGATTTCTACTCCGGCTTCCCTACCTCTAATTTCATTAGATGTTCAAGTTGCCCTCCAAAGCCCATTCTCCTCAATTACTCGTATAGCAGTTCCACCATCTGCTACTCTCTGTACCGGTGCTACCGAAGATACTTACTCTTTGTCATAGGTTTTCTTACTACTTTAATAAAGCATACTAATATGCATCTAAATATACCACAAATTTCTCTCTTCGTCAATCCTTTTTCAAAAAACTAACGGACTTTTATTACAAAGCCCGTTAACATCCATCAAATATTCCCTTAGAATGTATATTTCTTTACCTGCTCATTCAATTGTTCCGAATGTAATGTATTTTGTTGCGAGGTAGATTTCAAATTTTCCAAACTTTCTACTATTTGGTTTGTAGAGAGTGCTAATTCATTTGCACTTTCGGCAGTAGCTGAAACAACCGATGTAATACTTTGTACTTCTTCATTGATATGTGAAATACTCTGTGCAATTTGTGTACTTTGGTCTCCGATTTCTGCCATTTGAACAAATATCGTGCCAGTTGTTGTTCCGTATTCTTCACCTAGATTAGCAAATGCATCATAGTCTTTCACTACATCCTCCGATACAAAGCGAATCATTTCTTCTGAAGCGGCCGTTAAAGCCCCAACTGCAGATAATACCTCACTATTAATTTCATTAATTTGAGAAACAGCTTTATCAATCTCACCACTTAATGTACCAACTTTTGTTGCAACAACAGCAAACCCTGCTCCCATACTTCCTGCTCTTGCTGCTTCAATTTGTGCATTTAAACTAAGCATTTTGGTTTGATTTGCAATTTTCCCAATTTCTTCTGCAATTTGTTCAATTTGCTCAATCTTTTGTGCATCTTGACTTGTTGTTCTCATCTTTTCTTGCAATATATGGATAGAATGTAAAGAACTGCTACGATTTTCTTTTGCTGTTTCGGAAGCCTCTTGTGCATTCTCATTTGCTTGTTGTACCATTTTTCGAATTTCATTTACATTTTGTGCAAAACTTGCAATATCATCTGCACTTTTTGATAAGTTTTGAGATAATAACTGACTAGAAGTAGAACTTCTTTCCATGTTTTCACTAATATCCTCGATTTCTGCATTCATCGAAGACATAATTCTTGTATTATCATTTACTGTTGTATTTAGTTCTTCTCCTGTAAACAAAATAGTTTCTGTCGATTGTGCTACACTTTTCACAAGAGCACGAACTTGGCGAATAAATTCATTCATATTTCCAGCAATTACTTCTAACTCATCTCCTGTGGAAATATCAATTTCTTTCGTTAAATCACCAGAACCACTTGCCAATTCTTTCACTTTATCATTCAGCTTTCTCATACTTCTTTTAAAACCAAACATAATCAACTGAAGAATAAGTAAACTTCCGATATAAACACTAATGCAAATAATAATCACAAGATTTCTTAATTGATCCATTTGGTCTGCAATCCAGTTAGCACTAATATCAACACCAACGGCACCAACTACTTCATTTCCGTCTAATATCGGACTATACGCCGATACATGAGTGCCCCATTCATCTGTAAAAGCTTCTTCATCTGCCATTGTTAACTTATCTGAAAAAGTTAATCCTAACGCTTCGGTAAATTCACATTCCTCTCCAATGAAAGCTGGGTCTTCTAAGTCAGAATCTACAACAAATTCAAAATTCTTTTCTCCCACTTGTCGTAATGTATAAATATACTCTAATTCTGCATTGTCACGAAAGAATGCTAATTCCTCAATAATTACAGCATATTCTTTTGTTTCTTCGTCACCGATTTCAATTTGTCTTAAAACATCGCCACTCACATTAGCAGCAGCACATTGGGCAATATTTTTAGCATTACTCTGAATCTGTGTAAATAAAGTATCTTCTGAACGATGATAAACAAAAATGCCCAAACCTCCATTTCCTAAAAGCAATAATATAGCAAGCCATAAAAACAATTGATTAAATATACCAATTCTTCGTACTTTCATAATAATTCCCCCTCTAGGTTAAGATTGAGCATTTTTTAAGTTTTATTAAATATTTCTATTGCCTTTGTGATTCTTCAAAACAAAAGAAGAAAATGGTGGCATCGTTAATGTTATTTTTCCATCCACTACTTGATAAAATCTAGCTTCTGGTCTCATATAGTCCTGTGTAGTTAACATAGCACTTACCATAAATGTTGTAGTTACTCCAAGTTCTGCTACAGAAAATGTAATTGTCTTTTCCATATCATTATTGTTTAACGCAATAAAGAATTGGTCCTTTTTATTAAAACGACCAAAACTCAGTACACCGTGTTCACAATGAAGCACAATAAAAGAACCTGTTTTTAACACCTCATAATCTTTATGAATACGAATTAATTCCTTATGCAAAGAAATTAACTGTTGGTCTTCCTGTCCCCAAGGGTAAGGTCTACGATTATCTGGGTCAGTAAAACCACAAAGACCAGCCTCATCACCATAATATAATGTTGGTGCACCTGGCCAAAACATTTGAAATACAACAGCTTCTGCAAATACTGCCTTATTAATACCATGATAAGCATCTTCTGGAGAAAGATATTGTATTCTTCCTACTTTATGATTCGTTCTTGTTAAAAATCTAGAATGGTCATGATTGGATAATTCATTCATTGCACAATACAACGATGGAATTTGAAATTTTGCCATCGAATGTTTCATACAATACAAGAAATGCTCATGATTATTCCAAAAATTACCTACAAATTCATCGCTATGTTTTTCCATACCTGTTAAAAACCAAGTAATTGGTTCCATAAAGGCATCATAATTCATAACGGTATCCCATTCATCACCCTTTAACCAAGAAGATGCATTTCCATAATGCTCTGCTAAAATAATGGCATTTGGATTGGCCCTTCTAACGGCTTTACGAAATCTCTTCCAAAAGCGATGATTAAATTCTTCGCCATGACCTAAATCGGCAGCTACATCCAATCGCCAACCATCTGCATTAAACGGAGGAGATACCCATCTAGCACCGATATTACAAATATATTCACAAAGTTCTTCGGATTCTTCATAATTAAGTTTTGGTAGCGTTTCATATCCCCACCAACCTTCATAAGAATTTCTATCAGCACAATTTCTAAATTTAAAGAAATCTCTGTAAGGGCTATTTACATCTTGATAAGCCCCTGATTCATATTCTCCACTAGAAGCATAGAAACCTTCTCTATCCATCCACTTATTGAAAGAACCACAATGATTAAATACACCATCCAGAATCACTTTCATTCCTCTACTATGAATTTCTTCCACAAGTTCTGCAAAAAACTGGTTACTTGCCTCTAAGTTTTCTTTATCTGTCGTTCTTTTAATATAACGAGCAAATTCACTATCACCAATTTCCCCATCATTTACAATCACTCCATAATGAGGGTCTACATAATCATAATCCTGACTATCATATTTATGATTTGATGGAGATACAAATAATGGATTAAAATAAATAACATCGACACCTAAATCTTGTAAATAATCTAATTTCTTACGAACTCCTGCTAAATCTCCACCGTAAAAACGACCTACATCTAAATTTGCAACTGGAGTATTCCATTCCTTAATTTGTTCTACTGGTGTTCCAATATACGTGTACTCTCCTGTTTGAACATCATTATGCTTATCTCCATTACAAAAACGGTCAATGTAAATTTGATACATAATGGCTCCTTTTGCCCATTCCGGAACATGAAAATCTGGAGTTAAACGGAAATAAAATTCTTCTGTTGCCTGCTCTGTCACACCACTACGGTCATAATAATAAGTATTACCATCCATCATAAAGGAAAAATAATACCACTCCTGTCTATTTCCTACAGTAATGGTTCCCTTATAATAATCAAATCTGTTCCCAGTCTCATCTAAACGCATTTTAATACAACCCCGTCCTGTATGAAGTATCGGAGTTGCTGGATAAGCAGCAGGCACACGAAAACGAACAGTTACGTTATCCCCTGCTCTCACATCAACTGGATTTCTATATTCTTTTGTTCCATCTGAAAAAAATAAATTCAGGTTCATAAAGCCTGTAGTCCTCTCTTGTCCAACTTATTTTTACTTATCCTTCTTATAAAAAAACGGCCGACAATCGCTTGCCAGCCGTTTCGGAGAAGGTATTTTTGTTACTTATGGGGTGTAGCAAAAACTATATAATGTATTGGGGTTTACGGGTGTTATTATAATACATGTTCACAAAAAAGTGTGCACAAATTTAACAAATTTTTATACTCTTTTTTGTTTATATTTACAAAAACTTTTGAAACTCATAACAAACCCTTCGTGATTTTAAACAAAAAGCGCTTCGAACTCCTCTTTTGTGATTCTTTCTTTCTCTAAGAGAAGCTCTGCACAAGCTTCTAAAATAGCTTTATGTTCTTCCAATAACTGTTTTGCCTTTCCATAACAATCGTCAATAATTGCACGAACTTCCTCATCAATGCTGTTCGCCACTGCATCACTATAACTTCTAGTATGAGCTAAATCTCTACCAATAAATACTTCATCATCATTATGTTCACAATTTACAAGACCTATCCTATCCGAAAATCCATACTTTGTAACCATATTTCTAGCTGTTTGGGTAGCGTGTTTAATATCTTGGGAAGCTCCCGTTGTGATATCGTCAAAAATCATTTCTTCTGCAATTCGCCCACCTAAACTAACCATAATATCTTGTAACATTTTTCCTTTGGTCATAAACATTTCATCTCTCTCTGGCAACGGCATTGTATAACCTGCTGCACTTGCACCTGTTGGAATAATAGATACTGTATAAACTGGTCCAACATCTGGTAATACATGAAATAAAATAGCATGACCTGCTTCGTGATATGCTGTAATTCTACGTTCTTTTTCTGTTACAACACGGCTCTTCTTTTCCATACCAATGCCAACTTTAATTAAAGAACGTTTAATATCTTCTTCTACAATATAGGCTCTATCTTCTTTTGCCGCATTCAATGCTGCTTCATTTAATAAATTCTCTAAATCTGCTCCAGTAAAACCTGCCGTTGTTTGAGCTATTTGTTTTAAGTCTACATCTTCACCTAATGGCTTACCTTTTGCATGAACACCTAAAATTTCTTCTCTACCCTTTACATCTGGACGATTGACATAAACCTTTCTATCAAAACGTCCTGGACGAAGAATTGCTGGGTCTAAAATATCGACACGGTTCGTAGCAGCCATTACAATAATTCCTTCATTGACACCAAAACCGTCCATTTCTACTAACATCTGATTTAAGGTCTGTTCTCTTTCATCATGACCACCACCCATGCCAGTACCACGTCTTCTAGCTACAGCATCAATTTCATCAATAAAAACAATACATGGTGCATTTCTTTTTGCATCAGCAAATAAATCACGCACACGAGAAGCACCAACACCTACAAACATTTCCACAAAATCAGAACCAGAAATAGAAAAGAATGGAACTCCTGCTTCGCCTGCGACTGCCTTTGCCAACAATGTTTTACCAGTTCCCGGAGGACCTACTAAAATAACACCCTTGGGAATCTTTGCTCCTACTTTTGTATATTTTGTTGGATTTTTTAAAAAATCCACAATTTCTTGTAATTCTTCTTTTTCTTCAGCAACACCTGCAACTTCTTTGAATGTTGTCCCTTTTCCATCCGTATTTAATATCATCTTCGCACGACTTTTTCCAAAATTCATCATTTTAGAATTACTGCCACCACCGGACTGACCTGCCATCATGTTAAACATGAAAAACATTACAATAAAAATTAAAACATAAGGAAGTACGCTTGTTAAAAACCAATTTGGCTTAGAAATATCTTGCACATTTGGACTAATGCCATATTGCATCGATTCTTCCCATGCCGTTTCTGTATTTACTACATTAAAACTTCGTATACTTTCATCTTTTAATTTAATACTCACCTTTCCTGTTGGTGCTTCTTCATTTTGATAGATTACTACCTCTACCACATTTCCATTTGCTAAGTCTTCTCTATAATTTTGATAACTATAATTTCCCATAGTTCCTTCCATAAGATTGGAAATCCCCAATACTATAATTACAGCAACCAACATTAAAACAAAGAAGCCCCTCTGTCCTTTAAATGTCTTACCCAATTTTTTTCCTCCCAAAAATCTATTCTTGCTCTACTACGCCAATATATGGAAGATTACGATATTTTTGTGCAAAATCTAAACCATAGCCTACAACAAATAAATCTGGAATCTGCATTCCTACATAATCTACATCTACATTTACTACTCTACGGTCTGGCTTATCTAACAATGTACAAAGCTTCAAACTCTTTGGATTCTGTCCTTGTAAAAGAGAAAGTATACAAGAAAGTGTCTTTCCAGAATCAATAATATCTTCAATTACTAAAACATTTTTTCCATCTATCGAATCTGTCAACTCTCTCATAATATCTACAGAACCACAGCTTTCCATCTGGTCACGATAGCTAGATGCCGTCATAAAATCAATCGTTACAGGCATAGTAAGACTTTTTGCTAATTCACAAGTAAAGAAAACACTGCCTCTTAAAATACAAATTAAATGCACTGCCTCGCCTTCATAATCCTTGTTCATTTGTTCTGCCATTTCCTTAATTCGATTTTCTAATTTTTCCTGTGAAATAAGTACTTTAATATTATCTTTCATGTTTCTTTCCTCCATCTACTGTTGCTACAAGAATACATTTTGTTTCTTTCGTTACACGATATGCTTCGCTATTTCGAATACCAGGAATCCAAATAGTACGATTTCCTTCTGCCAAAATCCAATATGCCATTCGTTCTTCTTTTGGCACTTTAGCATTTGCCAATACATCTAACACTCTTTTTTTCCTTCCATCCGTATATAAAACAATAGTATCTTCTCTCTCTGGCGTCTTTAAGACAATACTACTATCTATTTTATCATAATCGAACCATTTCGTATAGGTGCAATTTGGAATTATACAAATTTTTTCTTCTATATTTAGAGAATCTTCTTCTATTTTGCAAAGGAATAACGATAATTTACCCATTCCATTTGGCAATTCTACTTCAAAAGGAAACTGTTTCACTTCATAATAATATGTTTGTGTCTCGTTTTTTTTCCCTATCCAAAGTTTTTCATAATTTCGTTTTGCAATAATTCCTTGTTGTAAATCAATTTGCTTTCCTGTCTGCTTTTTCATTAACTTCATACACTGATTCACATATAAAGCAGTAATATCTTTTTTATTCCCCATAACATAACATAATGCCTTATATATTGCTCGTTCTACAAGCAAAGAATCTACACACAAAAGTTGTGAAATACAAATTTCTACTACACCATTATGTTCTGCCACCGTACGCAAGTAAAGTTCCTCTGTCTGATGTTCTAAATATTGTTCTACACGTTGTAAATAATCTGCTGTTTCTACGATATGTTCTACAGCCTTCGTTTGAATTTTCTTTGCTGTTGGTATAATTTTCCCACGAATCAAGTTTCTCGTATATTCTTCCTCAAAGTTAGTAAGGTCTATACAATAAGTTTGATTTTTTTCCTGCAAATATTGTTCAATGTCCTCTCTTGTCATACAAAGTAAAGGTCGAATTACAACTCCATTCTTTACAGACATTCCAGAAAGTCCTTTCAATCGACTACCACGAAATAATTGAAATAATACAGTTTCTGCTTGGTCATTTTTATGATGAGCAACTGCAATTTTATTACAATTATATTCTTTTACTAACTTCATAAAGGCTTCATATCTTGCATTTCTACCAGCTTCTTCTATCGTCCAACCATTTTTCTTTGCTAGACTTTCTACATCTACAGAAACAACTTGCAACTGTAATCCATGCTTTTTACAAAGCTCTTTGCAAAAAGTCTCATCTTCTTTTGCTGCTTCTCCTCTTAGGTTATGATTGATGTGGACTGGCACTAAATATAATTCCCATTCTATAGCTAGCTCTAATAACACTAGAAAAAGGCAGGTGGAATCTGCTCCCCCTGAGAGTCCAAGCAAAATTCGGTCTCCCTGATAAAGCAGTTCTTTCTGCCTACAAAATGCTTTTATCTTGTCTATCATATTAAAATCCTTTTTTATCGTGTTTGCAATACATTGTACCTCTAATTTTGAAAAATAACAAGCAAAATTTATACAGAATGATGATTATTCTGCTGTTTTATATTATATTCATTCGAAACAGTAGAACTATAACGTTTTTTTTGCGAAACTCTACAAACAAGCACGGTCATATCATCTTTAGGTTCAAAATTTTGCACAAGCAAAGAAGCATTTAAAATCCTTCCTGCCATTATTTGTGGACTTTGCTCCTCTTCTTCTCCTACTACATTTTGTAAAAATTCAATTCGTTCTTCTGGTGGAATCATATCTAATACACCATCACTCATCATAATAATACAATCTCCTGCATACAATTTTTTTACAAGAAAATCATAATCTACTTTTTGTACCATACCAATCGGAAGTGTTTTTGCCTCCACACATTCCATCCACTTTCCACGACGAATAAATGTAGCAGCACCCCCAATTTTAATAAACTCGCATGTTCCACTATATAAATTAATGCGACTAATATCTAATGTAGCAAACATTTTTTGTTCTGCTCTAAGTGCTAATACCGAATTGATGAGACGAATCGCTGTTTCTTCTTTAAAACCAGCAGATAACATCCGTTCTAATAAACGAAGAATCGCTTCACTTTCTTTCGCTGCTTCTTCCCCACTTCCCATACCATCCGATAAAATCATTGCCATTTCCCCTTCTTCTTCATAAAAAAAAGAAAAGGAATCTCCTGATACTTCCCCTGCTTGCTTTGCAGAATGTGCCACACCTGTTGTCACACAATACGCAGGTGTTTCCTGAAATACGAATACTTTCTCTTCTTCAGAAAGATACCGTTTCCATTGTCCATATTCTTTTACAGGAAATCCCAACCTTTCTGCTAATAATCGTTCTAACATTGGCACGGATATTTTTCGTTTTCCACTATCACATCGTACTTTCATACGAAGTTCTCTACCTTTCCCTAAACGATGTCTTGTCTGTATTTCCTTCACTCGAATATGATACTTTTTTAACCACGCTATCATATCTTTTTTTTGTTCCTCGGAAAGATATTCTTCCTTACACATCGTACTTTGTACTTGCTGAAAGAAATGAGCTGTTTCTTCTAATTGTTGAACAAGTGCCTCTTTTCCTTCCATCATCTGATTAAAGGTTGCCCTTTTCATTCGTTCCATAAACATCGCCAAATTCATTTCTTCTGGGATTTTTTCTCCATAAAAACAATCTTTTCTAAAAAATTCTGGAAAATTTTCAAGTATCGCACTTCCTTCTTTTTCCATACTAAACAACGCATACCAAAATGCTTCACTTCTTTGTTCTCCACCATCAGCAAGACACAGTGCTCTTTTCGGACAAGTTTTGCAAAGCTTGTCCATCACATACCCAGCAATTTGTTCACTTTCTCTATATTCCATTCCTTCCCGTCTCGTTATGTAAGAAGAAAAGACTCTCGCTAATTCTTGATAAGACTCTGCTGCCCTTGCTGCCCATTCTTCTAAATCATAGCTCCAATTTTGCACTTCCATTCTCCTCTCCTCCCTTATTATCCACTCATTATACAAAACAAGGACTTGTTTTTTTGTCAAAATAGAGTTACTTTTTCCAAAAACTCATTTCCAACTTTCGACGAAAAAATGTGAACTGTTTAGAACGGTTTAATGCAAATAAGTCCTACTACGATAGCACTTTATCAACGCACTATTGTAATAAGACTCATTCCGTTAAGACCTTTTCTCATTATTCTTCTGTTTCTGGTCGAAAAATAATCTCTTCTTCGTATACTAAACCTAATCTCTCTCTTGCAATTTCTTCAATATATCGTGTTGTTTGCATATAAGCTGCCCTGTCTTTTAAAATCTCTGCCCTATCTTGCTCATCTTGCAATTTTTCTTCTAATTCACTATACTGAGTTTCTAAAGCCTTCTTATCTTTTTGCACAGAAAATGTATTAAAAGACATAACAACAAACAATACAAACACTACAAATGCAATAACTTTAAGACCACTTTTCTTCTGTTTATTTTTTCTTTTTGGATTTCTGGTCACAATTTCCACACTCTAACACCCGACCTTTTTCACTATTTTTTCGATTTTTCCATAATTTTAATAGTAACTTTATTTTAAAGGGTTTTCCTAACTTTTGCAATAGTCTCTTTCGTATAACCTCTAAAATTTTTCCAAAAGAAGTTATGTAACAATAAATCCCTAATAAAAATCCTATAAAAGCATACCATCGTAAAATTCCATTATTTTTTTCATACACTACGAAAAAAAAGAAAAAACCAGCTCCTGACAAAAATAAAATATCTTGTGCATCTACAAATTCTTTCCTATGAAAAAAAAGAGTCCGAACAAACAATAGGATATGATAACAAAAGGATACAACCACGCCATATAATATCATTGCAAATGCATACTCTAACTCTATTTGCATACTGTCTACCCCTATCGAAATAATCGTTTTACTATCGACTCTTTTTCTCCTCCTTTACCAGCTTTATCCACATAAATAAAACTATCTATTTGTCCTTCTAAATCTACTTCTCCCTTTTCCACAGTAAGCCGTTTCACAAATAAATCATTTCCACGAATCATCAAAACTCCCATCGTTGTATTTAAAACAACTTCCTTTGCATCAAAAGAAACAACCTCTTTTATCCCCGTAAGTTCTGCTGACTTTCTCCCCTGTATCAATACTCGATGTGGTCCTGTACGAAGAGCTTCTTCCATTCTTTATCCCCCTACAATAAAAAGTCATGTATCTTATCCACATACTTGACTTTTTATTATAAAGATATGCACTTTTTCAACATTCTATTCCTACATTATAAATACTTAAACAATTCTTTGGCTGTTTCCTTCTTTGTTGTATCTTGAATATCTAGTACTTCTACACGAACGGACTTTGTACCAAATCCAATTTCAATAATATCCCCTACTTTTACTTCAGCAGATGCTTTTGCCACTTTATCATTAATCATTACTCGACCTGCATCACAAGCCTCATTTGCTACGGTTCTTCTTTTAATTAAACGAGAAACTTTTAAATATTTATCTAATCTCATAATTTCCTCCATATATAGTTAAAAAGGCTGTCAGATTCCTGACAGCCCATTTTGCCTTCTGTTACCCTAGAAAAGATATGGATTACGCATTCACAGCATCTTTTAATGCCTTACCTGCTTTAAACTTAGGAGCCTTAGAAGCTGCAATTTCAATCTTTTCCTTAGTCTGTGGGTTGATACCTTCTCTTGCTGGTCTTTCAGATACTTCAAATGTACCAAAACCAACTAACTGAACTTTTTCACCCTTCTTTAATTCTTCTGTAACTACCTCAACAAATGCCTTTAATACTTTTTCAGAATCCTTCTTTGTTAATCCTGCGTTTTCTGCGATAGCGGAAACTAATTCTGTCTTATTCATTGTAAAAAATCCTCCTATAAACGTATGTGATACAAGAGTCAGCAAATGATTGCACAGAGAAATCACATTCTTACAGTCAAAACAATAAGTATTTTAACCTATTCTGAACGGCTATTTTCCTTTTTTAAGTGCACCCAAAGAGTATCTAATTCTTCTGCTGACATCTCATTTAATTGTTTTCCCTCTTTTTGGGCAAGCACCTCAATGCCTGTACATCTATTTATAAACTTATTAATAGCATTTGTCAAGGAATTTTCTGCATTCAAATCTAAAAATCTCGATAAATTAATGACAGAAAATAGCAAATCTCCAAATTCTTCGTCTAATCGTTGTTTTTTGTCAGTTTTCGACAAGTCCTTTTTGGCAATCACTTCTTCTAATTCCGTTAATTCTTCCTTCACTTTTCCAAGCACTTGTGCTAAAGATTCAAACTCTAATCCAACCTTTGCTGCCTTTTTTTGTACTTTCGCTGCACGAATATTAGCTGGATATGCTTTCGCCACTCGATGAAGTGTATCTGATAATGTTTCCTCAGATTTTTCTTTCTTTTTGATATCTTCCCATTGTTCTAATACTTTCTCTGAAGTATCTACCTCATTTTGTTCTCCAAATACATGAGGATGACGGCGAATCATCTTTTCACAAATTTCATCCACAACATCTTCCATTGTAAAATGACCTTCTTCTGAAGCAATTTGAGAATGTAACACTACTTGTAATAATACATCTCCAAGTTCTTCTCTCAAATTTTTATAATCGCCTGTTTCTTCATACGTTTGAATGCCATCCACAACTTCATACGCTTCTTCTAACATACATTGTTTTAAAGAGGAATGTGTTTGTTCCTTGTCCCATGGACAACCATTCTCACTTCGCAATGCTTTAATTACCTTTAAAAAATCTTCATAAGTATGCATTGTTTTCTTCCTTTCGTATTTTCTAACTCTCCATTTGGCGACCAAGGAATGAAGCTGCTGTCGTTGCAACTTTCAATTCCATATCCCCTACCGTTTGTTTTCCATCTCTTGCTAAAAGTAATACTGCACCAATCACATCCCCTTCACAAATAATTGGAGCAATCACCTGCCCTGTATATTCTTCTTCATCATAACTAATTGCTATGAAATTTTTATCTCCTTTCATGGCTACTAAAGACTCTCGTTCTGTCATTAACTCCTCTAATTCTTTACTCACTGCTTTTGCAAGAAGGTCTTTTTTTCCACCACCAGCCACAGCAATAAATTGGTCACGGTCAGCAATCACTGCAACTAATCCTGTTGTTTGTGCCATCGCCTCTGCATATTGCTTTGCAAAAATACTTAATTCTCCAATTGGAGAATATTTTTTTAAAATAATTTCACCCTCACGGTCTGTAAAAATTTCTAATGGGTCTCCTTCACGAATACGAAGCGTTCTTCTAATTTCCTTTGGTACTACTACTCGTCCTAAATCGTCAATACGACGTACAATTCCTGTTGCTTTCATATATTCTACTCCTTTTCTTTACTCTAAAAATGTGCTAAAAAGCCTGTATTTATACGAGTTTTCAATGTTTTCCAATGAACACTCTACCTAAATCCTTACTAGGATAGGTTGTTATTTTTCACTTTTTATTAGTATCACACTTTTTGTAAAAATTATGAGTAGATTTTCCAATTCTTTTGAATTTTTTAGAAAAAGAAGAACCTATTTTTTATCAAATAACGCTCTACGTTCTGTGGAATGTCTCATCATTTTTCTCATTCCATCTATATCTTCTTCTTCAAGCATATTTTTTAACTCATTAAATTTATCTATAAACAAATTCATTTGTTCTAAAAGAGCATCTTTATTTTCTACAAACAGTTCACTCCACATAACGTCATTGATGCGTGCGATTCTAGTTAAATCTCGGAAAGAATCCCCTGTAAATTTTTCCATATGTTCTTTATCATTACAAGTCATAAGTGTAATGGCAATACAATGCGTTAATTGTGAGAGGAAGCCAATCATCTCATCATGTTCTTCGGGTGAAAGTGTTGTAACATTGGAAAAACCAAGAAGTCTTCCAAGTTCCATACATGTTTGAATTGCTTCGGGTGTATTTTTTTCCGTTGGAGTAACAATGTAGTTTGCACCAATAAACATTTTATCCGAACTATTTTCCACACCCGAAACTTCACGACCTGCCATCGGATGTGCTGGAATAAATTCCACATCCGAACGAAGCATATCCTGAATCTTATACACAATACTTCTCTTAACACCAGTAACATCTGTAATAAGCGCACCACTTTTTAAAAGTCCTTGATTTTGTTCCATCCATTCTACAAAAACATGAGGATAAAGTGCAAAAATGACAAGGTCAGCTTCTCCAATGATTCTCTCATTAAGTTCCGTGGACCCCTCGTCAATCAATTTTTCACGAATTGCATAATCAATCGAAGTTTGCTCCTTCGTAATCGCACTAATATGAAAACCAAATCGTTTCAATACTTTAGCATAACTACCACCTAAAAGTCCAAGACCAACAATCAATATTTTTTTACTTACATCTACTATCATTTTAATTCTACCTCTGCTCCAAGTTGTTTTATATCATCAAAAAATCCGGGATAACTCTTTCTAATTGCCTGTGCGCCGTCAATCGCTCCACCTATTTTAGAAAGAATGACTGACATTGCCATTACAATTCGGTGGTCATTATGTCCATCTAGTACTTCTCCTTTATATTGGAGCTGTTGCTTTGGCACAATAATTGTATTTTCTCCAAAAATAAGCCCCCCACCAAGCTTTTGAAGTTCTTCATGCATTGCCATTCCACGGTCGCTTTCTTTTACTTTTAAACGGTCTGTCCCTGTAAAAGTTGCTCCGTTTTTTAAGGAAGCAAGTGCAAATAATACCGGTCCAAGGTCAGGACAATCAGAAATATCGAGAGTTGGCGTACCTGCTGAAATCTGTTCAAAATACTTCGCATACACTCTATCCCCTTGCAAACTGTCAACATTTAAATTCTCTATCTTAACATTTGAACCAATATAATTAAATGCATCAAGAAATGCTGCATTAGAATAATCTCCTTCTATTTTTCCAGAAAAAGAATGTAATTGCGATTGTTTGATTTCTATTTTATATTCTTCTGTAAACTCTATATTTGCTCCAAAAGACTTTAATGCAGAAATTGTTAAATTGATATAGGAGCGACTTTCAAAAGGAGGAATAATTTCAATCGAAGAATCTTTACCTAAATAAAGAAGTGCAAAGATAAGTCCTGTAATAAACTGACTACTAATATCTCCTCGAAGTTTATAATTTCCACTTTCTAATTTACCACAAACAGTTATCCCATTTGCTTCTTTCTGAAATACAAAGCCTTTCTCATGGCAAAGCTCCTCATACAAACCAAGAGGTCGTTCCAAAAGTCTTTGACTTCCTTTCAATACTACTGTTTTACCTAAGCATAATGCAAGAGGTATAAAAAATCTTAATGTACTTCCACTTTCTCTGCACTCTAACATAGGATTATCTACCTTCATAAACCCTTTCGGGTCAATACTTACTTTATCTTTCTCTATTGTAACATCTGTACCTAATGCTTTCAGACAATCTATACTTGCAAGAATGTCTTCGCTATAATCAACTCCCGATAAAACACAAGGTTGTTTGGATAATGCTGCACCAATTAAGTACCTATGAGCCATACTTTTCGAAGGTGGTGCTTCTACTGTTCCACTTAATTTACACGATTTGAATGTTGCTATCATAGTTTTTCTCCCTCTAGCACCTCATAAAATAAGTCCCCTACTATTGCCTTATAAGGAACTTATTTCATTTGATTAAAACCTTTCCACCAAAGTTTTTATTTACTTAATGCTTCTCTCACTAAATTCTCGTATTCTTCAAAAGTGATTGTTTTTAATTGTACCGTACCAATTTCAGGAACATATACGATTGTAATTTTCTTTCCTGTTGCTTTTTTGTCGTGACGACAAGCTTCTGTTAAGTGTTCTATGCTATATTCTGTCTCTGTAGGTAATCCAAGTTTTTTAAGAATAGGTAAAAGTCTTTTTCTTACCTCAGACGAACACATAGGAACCATACCAATACTTACACATTCACCATGATAATATGTTTCCATCTCATTTGCACTTTCTATTGCATGAGCAAGTGTATGTCCAAAATTTAAAATTTTACGAAGTCCTGCTTCTTTTTCATCTTCCTCTACGACATATTTCTTGATACGAAGTGCACGTTCAATAATCGTATCTATATTCTCTTCAATATCGTTATTTTCAAATAGTTCAAAAAGAATAGGGTCACTTGTCATCGCCATTTTAAGTGCTTCTGCAAGTCCGTTAGAAACTTGTCGTTTTGGAAGTGTTTTCAATGTATTTGGGTCAATCAAAACACCCATTGGTGGATAAAAAGCACCCACTATATTTTTGTATCCCATAAAATCTATTGCCGTTTTTCCACCGATAGAAGAATCTACTTCCGAAAGCAATGTGGTAGGAATATTGTAAAAATCAATTCCTCTCATATAAGTAGAAGCAACAAAACCACTCAGGTCTCCAACAACTCCACCACCAACTGCCACAACGCAATCCGTACGAGTAAATTCATTTTTCACTAAACATTCTAGCAATTGCTGAAAGGTATCTATATTTTTGGATTTTTCACCCATTTCAATTGTAATTATCACAGGTTCTTTGCAACAATTTGCTACTGTTTGAACATATTCCATAGGAACGCCAGAATCAGTAACTATAAGAACCTTTCTATCAAGCTTAAAATACTCCGAAGCTTTTGCTAATGCATTTCTTTCAAGATAAATATTATATGAACCATTTTGTGTTTTTACTGGAATAATCATTTTCTATACCACCTATCAAACGTGTATTTCCTTTTCAAAAGAGCCTACAATTTTCAAATTCGAACAATAATCTTTTAATTGATGAAGCATTTCTTGCCCTTTAGAACTGTTAATGTTTCCTTCACCTTCAATATAAAAGAAGTAATCCCATACCAATTCTTTTGTAGGACGGCTTTTTAACGCTCTTAAGTTAAACCCATGTTGACCGATAACCGAAATTGCCTCACCAAGAGAACCTGCTGCATTTTTAACAGTAAACAACATAATAAATCTATCATCTTTTGGAGAAGGAGTTCTATTAGAACGAGAGAGAACTGCAAAACGTGTCGTATTTGTTCCACTATCGTTGATTTTCTCACTAATCACCTGCAAGCCAAATTGTGTTGCTGCTTCCATACTTCCAATAGCAGCAATACTCTTATCTCCTAATTCAGAAACGGTTTTAGCTGCCACAGCAGTATTGACTGCATTCTCTGTTTCAAACCCATAATTTTCTATATAAGAAGCACATTGTCCTAACGCTTGTGGATGACTCATTACTTTTTTAATATCAGAAATTGTCGCACCTTTTACGCCAAGTAAGTTCTGAACAATCTCTGCTTCATACACACCATTGATATAAAGCGAACCAAAGAAAATAAGGTCTAAAACATTTCCCACATCACCATTAAAACTATTTTCGATTGGAAGAATGACACAATCACATTCCCCTTTTTCTACAGCCTTATATGCCGCCTTAAAATCAGCATAAGGCAAACATCGTGCATCAGGGAAGATACGCCGTGCAACAATATTAGCAAAAGCCCCTTCTACTCCACTATACGCTACTGTCATACCTTCTAAAAGACGATGCTGTAAATCTTTAGAAAGTTTAATATTATTTTTTAAGAAATTTACATAATATGACCTATATTCTTCATTTTCTATATAATTCGAATTAAAACTTATAATTTCTTTCTCTCTGCCAAAGTCATCAATTGGCAATCCATTTTTTTTCTTATATGCTGCAACTGTTTTTGCCGCATCCATACGCATTTCAAACAAACGCGCCATCTCTTTATCTACTTTATTAATTGTTTCTCTTGCTGTTTGAAGTTCACTCATGATTCTATCACCTAATTAACTATATTTTTTAAAGCTTTTCTGCAATATCCAAAATAAGCTGTTGCGTTTTCTCCCAACCAAGACAAGGGTCTGTAATAGATTTACCATATACATGCTCTCCAGTACTTTGTGCACCATCCTCAAGGTAACTTTCTATCATCAATCCTTTTACAAGACGCTTAATATCCGGATTTTGATTACGACTATGAACAACATCTTTTGCAATACGCACTTGCTCTAAATATTTTTTTCCCGAATTATTATGGTTTGTATCTACAATAACAGAAGGATTCACAAGTCCAGATTTCGTATACAATTCATTCACTCGAACAAGGTCTTCGTAATGGTAATTAGAAACACTTTTTCCTGTATAGTCGATATAGCCTCGAAGAATGGAATGTGCCCAAGGATTACCTGCACTTGTCACTTCCCATCCACGATAGAGGAACGTATGACTAGACTGTGCAGCTTTTATTGCATTCATCATAACACTAAGGTCGCCACCTGTCGGATTTTTCATACCAACAGGAACTTCAGCTCCACTTGCAGTAAATCTATGCTGTTGATTTTCAACGGAACGTGCCCCAATTGCAACATAAGAAAGAAGATCGGAAAGGTAACGGTAATTCTCTGGATAAAGCATTTCATCTGCACAAGAAAAATCATAATCTCGCAGAGCTGATAAATGTAATTCACGAATAGCAACAATTCCTTTATACATATCAGGCTCTGCATCTGGGTCAGGTTGATGAAGCATTCCTTTATATCCTTCCCCCGTTGTTCTTGGTTTATTTGTATAAATACGAGGAATGATAATCATTTTGTCTGATACCTGCTCAGAAATTTTGCGTAATCTAGAAATGTATTCTAGTACTGGCTCTTTATGGTCTGCAGAACAAGGTCCAATAATCAAAAGGAACTTATCTAATTCTCCCTCAAAAACTTTACGAATCTGTTCATCACGTTCTTCTTTCACCTGTACCATTTTATCTGTTAAAGCAAACTCTTTTTTAACCTCCTGTGGAATAGGAAGTTTTCTTTTAAAATTCATACGCATCATGCATTACCTCTACTTTCTTTCATAAATATAAAAAATCCGTACCTGTTTATGCAAAAAGCACAACAAATACGGACTGTCCATTCTATTGATTTCAAAGAATTATTCTTGAAATATCACACAAGATGGGCAGCCCTTATGAAAATAATAAAAGTAATAAAAGAATACATTGTTTTTCATTTTTTGCTACCTCCCTGTGATTTGATATTAGAGATTATAGCACTTTAAATCCATAAAGTCAATCATTATTATTTATCTTTTTGTAACAGT
>CALASV010000201.1 GCA_937888895.1 uncultured Clostridia bacterium
CAGGTGGTACTATCCTTATGGAAGCGCATACACAGTTAGAAGAACTTATTTTAGACCGTGATACATTAGCTTATAAGAAGGGAATTGGCGATAAATATGCTGATATCGTTTATGAAGGAAAATGGTTTACACCTCTTCGTGAAGCACTTCAGGCATTCGTTGATTCTACACAGCAATATGTAACTGGTGAAGTAAACTTAAAATTATATAAAGGAAATATTATTAAGCAAGGTACTACTTCTCCATATTCCTTATACAATGAAAGTATTGCTTCCTTTACCACTGGCGATTTATATGACCACCATGACGCAGAAGGTTTCATCAACTTATTCGGACTTTCTCTTAAAGTTCGTGCTATGATGATGGATAATCAAAAATAATAACGCAAACACTTACAGATAATGAGGTAACAATGGAACTTGATGAAAAAATAAGAATCGTCTGCATAGGTGATAGCATCACGGAAGGCTTTGGTTATCCGTCCCTATTGCAAGAATTTCTCGGAGATGACTATATCGTATTTAATGAAGGTGTTTCTGGAAGTTGTGTTACAATGACAGAAACTGATGATGGAATCTGTGGTTTGCCTTATGTTTTGCAACCAGAATATGATGAAGCACTTTCCATAGAAGGCAATATTTATATTATTATGCTTGGTACAAATGACGCTCAAGATGGTATGGATGACATAACAGGCACCCAAAACCCTTACTACAATCTTATTGCTTATGAGCCAATATTTGAAACATGCTATCAATATATTATTGATGGTATAAAATCTGCTACACCTGATGCTCTTATTTACCTTGTTACCCCAATTCCAATTAGGAACTGTATTTGGAGAAAGCATCAGGAAGAATACTTGTTACAATTACTTCCTCACATTAAATCTTTAGCAGACCAAAATGGTCTTCCACTCATTGATTTACATGAGGAACTGTTAAATCTTTCCATGGAAGAACTAGAAAATCTTTACTTAGAAGATGGACTCCATCCAAGTGATTCCGGTGCCTTTCTTATAGCGAGCATGATTGCTTATGTCATAGGAAACCGTTCCTACGAAGAACTATAACATAACAAATCGGATTACAAATATCCAATTAACTATACTTATATAGAAAAGAGTGTCGCTAGACAGCTAATCCATCAGTTTTCTAGTGATACTCTTTTCCTTTATAATAAGATATTTTTAAGGAGAACAATTTATGAAACTTTCATTAATCGTACCTTGTTATAATGAAGAAGGAAATGTCAGAAAATTTTTCGATTGTGTAAATACAGCATTTGAAAATAAAATAGAAGACTTTGAATTTGTCTTTGTAAACGATGGAAGCAAAGATAATACGAGAGCAAGATTAAAAGAATTATTACATGAAGTGAATAAAAATATTAAAATTGTTGATTTTTCAAGAAACTTTGGCAAAGAAGCTGCTATATTTGCTGGCTTACAAAATGCAGAAGGTGATTTAGTTACTATTATTGATGCCGATTTACAACAACGACCTGAAATCGTTGTAGATATGGTCGCCTTTTTAGATGAACACCCAGAATATGATTGTGTTGCTGCTTTTCAAGAAAAACGAATCGAAGGAAAAGCAATGAGTTTTGTCAAAGGAATGTTCTACAAACTAATTAATAATATTTGCGAAATAGATTTCAAAAGTGGTGCCAGTGATTTTCGAACTTTTCGACGCAACATGGCAGATGCTATTTTAAGTATGCCAGAATATTTTCGTTTTTCCAAAGGAATCTTTTCTTGGGTTGGTTTTGAAACCCATTATATACCATATATTGTAGAAGAACGATTTTCTGGGGAAACAAAATGGTCTCTTAAAAAATTAATGAAATATGCCATGGAAGGTTTTATTTCTTTTACAACATTTCCTTTGCGAATTGCTACTTTTTTAGGATTATTTACTTCCTTTGCAGCAGTGATTTATTTAATTATCGTATTAATTGAAAAATTAGTTTGGGGAATTGCTACCGAAGGGTATGCTACTACTATTTGCCTTATTTTACTATTAGGTGGTATTCAACTTCTTGTATTAGGAATTATTGGAGAATATTTATCCCGAATGTATATTCAAGAAAAAAATCGACCAATTTATGTAGTAAAATCCATTTATCATAATAAACAGGAGAACAATGATGATAAGTAACCTATTATCTAAATATAAAGAACAAATCAGCTATCTATTTTTTGGAGTATTAACTACTCTAGTCAATTGGATAGTATATACCATTTCTTTAAAATTTACTGGAATTAGCATAGAAATTGCAAATGTACTTGCTTGGATTATCGCTGTTATTTTTGCATATATTACAAACAAAATTTTTGTCTTTCAAAGTAAAGGCTTAAATTTTCTCAACACTTTAAAAGAAATTGGCTTATTTTTTGCAAGCAGAATTACTTCTGGATTATTTGAAATCCTTGGTTTTCCATTACTTTATTACGCAGGATTAAATCAAAGTATTTTAGGAATTGATGGTTTTGTTGCAAAAGTATTGATTAGTATTATTGTTATTATTTTAAACTATGTATTTAGTAAATTAATTGTATTCAAAAAGAAAAAGAATTAGTTTAGAAAGGTTAAAAACATGACCACTCTCCAATCAAATAAAAAAAACATATTATTTTTTAGCTCTCTATTCCTTACATTTGTTGTTTTAACATACTTATTTCCCTACTCTGGTGATGACTGGGCATGGGGAAGCGAAATAGGAATCGAGCGACTAGAAACTTGGTTTCATGGCTATAATGGTAGATATGCTGGTAATTTACTTGTACTTTTAATCACTCGAAGCCAAATTTTAAAAGTACTTACTATTGCAAGTTCTTTATTTTTAATTTGCTATCTTCCAAAAGTATATACAAACTCCAATAGATTAACCTTGTCCATCTTCTCTACCTTTTTACTTTTACTTGTTCCAAAACAAATATTTGTACAGGCAATCAGTTGGACTTCTGGTTATTCGAACTATATACCACCTATTTTAATTACTTTAATATACTTTATACTTATAAGAAATATTTTTGATATAGAAAAACCTAATTACAAAAAATATTTTTCTATCATTACTTTCGCCATGGGCTTTATTAGTGCTCTTTTCATGGAAAATGTAACTTTATATAACATTGCTATTTCTTTTGTTATTATCTTTTTTGTATGGTATAAATTCAAAGCATTTTATTCCATACATATTGCTCATTTTGTAGGTAGCTTTGTTGGTGCAATTGCTATGTTTACTAATTCTGCTTATGGACTGATTGCTACAAATACTGACAGTTATCGTTCTACTGCTTTCAGTGAAGGACTATTTGATACAATTATTACACATACCTCTGTTATTTGTGAGCAATTTTTTATTAATAATATTCCAATGCTTATTGTAATTACTATTTTATGTACGATTTTAACTATATTATATGAAAAAACAGCAACAAATAAACTAATAAAATTATGTGTTCGTTGTTCTCTCGTTGTAAATAGTCTTTGTTTATTTATTCTATTTTCCAAAGAACAATTTACTCATTGGGTTTTAGCTGTTGGTCATAGTGATTCACAATTTATTACAACCTTAGCTGTAGCATTTGTTATTATATTATATTGTCTTTCTGTTTTAACAATTGTAATATTATGTGTAGAAGATATCAATAAAAAACTACAAATTTTATTACCTTTATGTAGTATACCTGTTTTGATTGCTCCTTTATTAGTGGTAAATCCAATTGGTCCTCGTTGCTTTTTTCCACCTTATGTTATGCTTCTTTTATTTTGTGTAGCAATATTAGATTATATTCAAACAAAAACAAATATAACTAATGCTACAGATACTGGTATACAAACATCCTTACTTGCTGCTTGTATTGCATTATTTTTATTTCAATTTAGCATTTACTCTGTCATTCATACGTATGACCAAAAAAGAAACGAATATGTACAAAAGCAATTTGATTTAGGCTATGAAACTATTACCGTATGTAAACTTCCATACACTTCTTATATTTGGTATGGTGACCCTACCTCTGAACCTTGGGATGAACGATATAAACTCTTTTGGGATATTGATGAATCTGTTACATTTGAATTTCTTTCTTATTCTCAATTCAATAAATGGCAAAAAGAATTTGATAAAACTTATTCAAATAAGGACTAATTAAGAGAAACGCCCGACTCAAGTTGAGTTAGACGTTTCTCTTTTTACTTATGTTTTTTCGCTTGAAATCCTTCAAAAATAAACAAATCAAATTTCTTTTTATTATGTTTTAATTCTTCTTCCGTACGAATCGTCCATGCTACTGCTGTTGCTCCAAACAGTCTACAAAGATTACGACTTAAATTATTTGCTCCTTGATGAGAATATGCAATAAAGTCTGGTCTTGTTAATATATTCGTAAGCAAGTGTTGTACTAATATTAAATACGATTCTTTTTTACATGCCTCTTTTGAAAAATTCATCGAAAGTTGTCCTCTACACACTTCTGGTCTATACTTTCTAAACCAATTTACAGCAAACGGATGAAAAGATTCCATA
>CALASV010000202.1 GCA_937888895.1 uncultured Clostridia bacterium
GGTTTGTCTGAAGTGGAAGCATTTCAGGCGTCGCCTGAACAGGATGGCCGTTTCATCAAACTGCTGGACAGGGAAGGAAACTTTGTCTATGATTACCTGACGGAACCGGATGGTTCCGGCGAATTTGCATTGTACTTGCACGGAAACCTGCCGGAGATAACGGTGGAAAACTATTCTGTTGAAACTGCCTGGGGTGCCGGTACAGCCGTGCTTGATGGTGATACTGTTCGGGTGAAATGTCCTGCTGGAGAAACTATGGTTTTGAATGTGACCTGTGGTGATGCCGGTGTGTCGGACAGTATTGTAATCCGAAATCCGGGCACAGTGGCAAGATGGTGGTCGGATTTTTGGGTAAGTATGGAGAATGGTGTCTATTCCAGACTGGTTAGAGCTGACAGCGATATGCTCTATCGGTTGAATCTGAGCAGAATATGGGAAAGGGTATCCTATCTGATCCGTCATATCTGAGAAGCAGAAAAGGAGGGGGAGAAATGAAAAAAATTCCAGCTGCAAAAAAACTGCAGGCTCTGCTTTTTTCCGGAATTCTGGCAGGAGAACTGGCAGTTGTTCTGGATGTGGTGTCGGTATTTAACGGCAAGGCATTGTCAGTTCCGAAATTTGGATTGCTGTTTTTGGGACTGTTTCTTCTTCTGTTCTTTTTCTAAAACTAACAATTGTTCATTTAAACTTTGTAAATGTTCTTTTGTTTCATCAATGAAAATCTCAAGATACTGACTTACATCCATATTATCGTACCCCCACATTCTTTGTAATTTCTTCTGCAATTGCCCCAAGAGGTTTTACTACATCTGTCAAACCAGCCTCATATACTACTTTTGGCATTCCATATACTGTAGATGTTGCTTCATCTTGAGCAATCACATAAATATTATTTTTATCATTTAAATGACGAACGCCCATTGTTCCATCGCCACCCATACCTGTTAATACAACACAAGTAATATCATCAAAATCAAGTTTTGAAATAGATTCCATTGTAATATCGGCACATGGCTTCAAACCATTTCTAGCTGGTTCTTCTGTATTGATATCAATCACATAATCTCCACCTTTTTTAAGTAATCTCATTTGACTACCACCACGAGCTAAATGTACCGTACCCTTTTCCAATTTTTCTCCACCAACAGCCTCCACTACTTTTACTTCACTTAATTCATTCAAACGCGAAGCTAATGATTTTGTAAAACCTTCTGACATATGCTGAACAATCAATATTGGTGCATTGATATTTTTTGGAAGTTTTGTAATCACTTGCTGTAATGCTTTTGGTCCACCCGTTGAAGAAGCAATCATAATCAATTTCTTTGCTGTAGCAGAAACTGGCTTATGTGGTCTTCTTGGTGGAAATCCTTCTGCTAAAATTGCTCTTGGATTCATTGGAGAAACATAAGCATCTGAACTTCCCAATGTTTTTGTAACTGTTCTACTTCCAAGTGTACTTTCTAGTTTCTTTACTTCTGGTTTTGCTATTGTAGGACGTTTTACTAAATCAGAAGCTCTATCTACTTTTAACCCCGTTGCGTAACAAAGACATTGTAAAATTTTTCCTTTGAAATTTTCACTCATTGCATCTACAAAACTTTCTGGTTTTGTTACATAATCAAAAGCTCCAAGTTCTAATGCACGAATTGTTTCTGCTGCACCGTCTTTTGCAAGAGTACTCACAACGATTACTTTTAATTTGATTCTCTGCTTTTCCAATGTTTCCAAAAATTCAATTCCATTCATCTTTGGCATATTGATATCCAAAATAACAGCATCATAATTTTTGCTATTTCTCGTTACTAAATCAAACGCCTGCAAACCATTTGTTGCTGTATCTAACACTTGAAATCTATCATCTGATTTAATTATATCAGATTCTACACGTCGCATAAGTGCAGAGTCATCAACTATTAAAATATTTTTCTTTTCCATTGTCAGTTCCTCCTAACTACTCTTTTACTGCTTCTACATTCGTTTTTGTTTTTTCTTTTTTACTTCTTCTTTAAAAATATAAGAAATAATTTCTTCTTGCTCTGTTCCACTAATTCCTTCAAAGCTAATTCTATTATCATACATTGGTGGTTCTTGTCCTACAATTACATTAGAAGAAATCACTGTTCCAATCAACAAAGGAAGTTTATCCTCTAATTCATCTGGCAACTCAGGTAATAATAATAAACAATCTCCAGGATTTTGCTGAACAAAAGAAGTAAACTTCATTCCACCACCACTAATATCTAATACAACTGCCTTAATATATTTTAAATTTTCCTGCTCTAACTTTTTCTTTAAAACAGGAATATTTTCTACCACATTTTTCATTTCCATACATTGTTTTTTTTGAGCTTCTGTTAAAACAGCAAATTTCATTTTTAATACAACATCCATACGGAAAAACTGTCTTCTTTGTTTCTTTTCAAATTCTGTCATTATTTTTAAAACAACTACTACTATACCATTAGAAAGTTTCCCTCTTTTTATCACACCTGCTTTACATTTATATACTCCTTTTGGTGTTAAAAAAGAAGTTTCAAAAATATCTCGTGGCTCAACAATCACTGTCTTTTTTTTATGAACAGGTGCCGTAATTATAGCATACCCTTCTTCTGTCCATTGCATAAATTCACTTGTATAAGCTTCTTTTTCAACAGAATAACTTTTATTAATTACTTTTAATTCAACACCAACACCATTTTGAATCGCATCTGGCCTACGATACTTCATTTCTTACCCCCTCCCCCGAAAAATTTATCTTTTCGCTCTTTTATTTTTAATCAAATCAGAAAATAATTTGGAAATTCCTTTTTTATTACTTTTCTCCATTGTATCTATCTCCAATAATTTTTTTGCTAATTGTCGAATTGCTTTTGCTGCTGCAGCATCAGGATTAATAACAGAAAGTGGTTTTTGTCGCATCACTGCACTTGGAATTTGTGTATCCATTGGCACAGCTCCTATGTAAACAAGAGGTACTTGCAAAAACTTTTCTGCAACTACACTCATTTTTTCAAAAATCTGTTTTCCTTCTGCTTCATCTTTTGCCTTATTTGAAATAATTTTAATCGTTGTATTCTCTTTGGAATATTCTGCTTTTCGATTTAATGCTTTTAATAAAGCATAAGCATCAATAATCGAAGTAGGCTCTGGTGTTACTACTAATAAAACTTCAGAACTTGCTACGACAAACTCCAATACACTATCCGAAATTCCAGCACCAGTATCTATAATAATTACATCTGCAAATTCATCCAATTCTGCTAACTTTCCAGTCAAACTTAAAACCTGTTCTCTACTCATAATAGCAAGTTCTTGTATACCCGAACCTCCAGAAATAAAGCTAATTCCATCTTCTGATGGTGTAATAATTTCTTTTAACTCTTTTCCACGAAATATCATATCTGCTAAGTTATATTGTGGACGAATACCTAACATAACTTCAATATTTGCTAAACCAAAATCGGCATCAAAAACAACTACTCTTTTCCCTAACTTTGCCATTTGTATCGCAAGATTTAGAGAAATACTTGTTTTTCCTACACCACCCTTACCACTTGTTACGGTAATTACTCTTGCTTCTGGCTTTTTCTCCTCTTGCTGCATCATTTTTCTAAGTTTTTCTGCCTGGTCCATTACCATTACTGTCCTCCTCCTAACAGTTGCTTCGCAATTGCCTGTGGATTAATAATTAAAATATCCTCTGGCACGTTTTGTCCAAATGTAGTATAGGAAAGCGGTGCTCCCGTTAACATCTTTATATTAAAAATATTTCCAATAGCTCCGGTTTCATCTAATTTTGTAAAAATAAGACTATAATCTGTAATTTCTGAATATGTTTCTGTAATTTTTACCATATCCTTATATTTTGCTGTTGCACTAAGTACTAAATACACTTCTCTCTTATCCGCTGGAACGGATTGAATCAATCGCTCAATATCATCTCGTTGCTCTCTATTTTTATGAGAGCGTCCTGCTGTATCAATCATTACAATATCATAATGTTCAAATTCTTCTATTGCTTCCTTCATTTCTGCTTCGGAATAGATAACTCGAAGTGGTATATTTAAAATGTTCGCATACGACTTCAACTGTTCAACTGCTGCAATACGATATGTATCTGCTGTAAATAAAGCAACATTTGCTTTTTTATTTATTTTCATTGCAGAAGCAAGTTTAGCAATCGTTGTTGTTTTCCCAACCCCTGTTGGTCCAATAAAGAAAATATATTTTGTTTGTCCGTCTTCAATATCCATACTTTTTGTTTGACCAAGTTTCAAAACGATTTTCTGATAAATACTTGATAAAATATTGTCTACCGTAGCATCTGGTTTTAACGACTGTTCAATCTCTGAAATCACTTTATTTGCATAAACTTCTTCCACTTCATTTGCAACTAATTGATTATAAATCATTTGTAAACAAACTAATGCAGCACTTTGTTCTTCTTGTATTGATTCTTCATTTTCTTTTTCTAATACAACAGGTTTTTCTTGTAACTGTTTTTCTAACATACTTTGTAAATTATCTAATCTTTGCTCAATAGCAGAAGAATACCCTTCTTCTGGTTGTGTTCGAAAG
>CALASV010000203.1 GCA_937888895.1 uncultured Clostridia bacterium
CAAATACAAGTTGGAGGATGTACTTGCTGCCTGTGATTATTATTATGAAAAAACTTCTAGACGAATTACGTATGAATATAGTTTAGTAAAAGGGGTTAATGATTCTGTGGAGTGTGCAAAGGAATTATGTACACGACTAAAAGGAAAGAATTGCCATGTAAATTTAATTCCAGTAAATCCAATTAAAGAAAGGGATTTTGAGAAGTCTCGTAATGAAAGTATTCAAAATTTTAAAAATATACTTGAAAAAAATAGAATAAACTGTACAATAAGAAGGGAAATGGGTTCAGATATCAACGCAGCTTGTGGTCAGCTTCGCAGAAGTCATGTGGAGCAAAGGCAAAATAAAGAGAACAGAGAGGAGGAATAGCTATGGAGTCGTATGGGGTTACAGATATCGGTATCCAAAGGGAAATAAATCAGGATTATATATACTGTAATGATAATGCCATAGGTTTATTACCAAATCTTTATATAGTTGCAGATGGAATGGGTGGACATAAAGCAGGGGATTTTGCTTCTCGTTTTAGTGTAACTGTATTTGAAAAAGAAATTAGGGAACAGAAAGCAAGAACGATTATTGGTTCTATGGAGGGTGCATTGCGACAAGCAAATGAATTATTGCTTAGAGAAGCAGATGCAGATATAAACTATAAAGGCATGGGAACAACCTTTGTTGCTGCAACAGTAACTAACAATCGATTGTTTGTTGTTAATATAGGAGATAGTCGTTTATATATTATAGAAGAAACAGGTCATATCAAACAGATTACAAGGGACCATTCTTTAGTGGAGGAAAAAATTTTGCGAGGGGAATTAGAGAGAAAAGATGCGAAATATCATCCACAGAAAAATGTAATTACTCGTGCACTTGGTGCAGAACAACAAATGGTACCAGATTTTTTCGAGGTAGAATTAGAGGGGGTTTCCTATGTTCTTCTTTGTTCTGATGGCTTGACTAATATGGTAGAGGATAATGTAATTAGGGAAATAGTAGCAACAGTAGAAGGAAGTAAAAGAAAAAGCAGAACAATTGGTATCATTGGCAAACGAAAATGGTGGAAGGGATAATATTTCCCTTATCCTTATTCATATATAAATACAAAAAAGATAGATAGAAGTAATGGAGGCAATTATGGTCAAACCTGGTATGTATATCAGTGATAGATATGAAATCATTGAAAAAATAGGTTCTGGTGGTATGGCAGATGTTTATAAAGCAAAATGCCATCGGTTGAATCGTTATATTGCAATTAAAATATTAAAGCAAGAACATTCCGATGATAGAACCTTTATTACAAAGTTTCGTGGAGAAGCACAATCTGCTGCTGGTCTTTCTCATCCAAATATTGTAAGTGTTTACGATGTTGGGGAAGATAATGGTCTCCACTATATTGTAATGGAATTAGTAGAAGGTATTACTTTAAAGAAATTTATTGAAAAAAAAGGGCGACTCGATATTAAAGAGGCTGTTGCTATTGCTATTCAGATTGCACAAGGATTAGAAGCAGCTCATAACAATCATATTATTCATCGTGATATTAAGCCACAGAATATTATGATTTCTAGAGAGGGAAAAGTAAAAGTAGCCGATTTTGGTATTGCCAAAGCAGTGTCAAATAATACATACTCTCAAAATGCTGTTGGTTCTGTACATTATCTTTCTCCAGAACAGGCAAGAGGTGGTTATTGTGACGAAAAGAGTGATATTTATTCTCTGGGGGTTACTTTATATGAAATGTTGACAGGGAAACTTCCATTTGCAGGGGATAGTAATGTATCTGTAGCAGTACAGCATCTTCAGAGTGAAGCACAGCCAGTAAGAGAATTGGTGTCAGAAGTACCATCTAGTTTAGACCGTATTGTGCAAAAATGTATGCAAAAGCGTCAAGAAAACCGTTATTTGTCTGCTGAGGAGTTGATTTTAGATTTAAAGAGGTCTATTACAAATCCAGAGGAAGATTTTGTGAAATTACCAGCAAGTGGGTATGTTCCAGATAATCCAACAAGAATGTTCACAGATAATGAAGTAGAGGAGATTAGAACAACTGCTGCCAAATCTCCAGTAACGCATTATGATAATCATCAACAAGGGAAAAGTCAAGTATTAAAAGAAGAAGAGGAAGAATTAGATAGTATCAATTCCAATTGGGAAAAAATTATTATTGCTGGAAGTATTGTATTAGCAATAGGACTTACGATAGGTATTATTTATCTTGCTGCGAAATTTTTTGGTATTGGAGAATTATTTTCTTCGGGAGAAGTGCCAACAACAACGGTAGCACCAACAGCAACGGTAGCACCAACAGCGACAACTGCACCAATTCAAGAAACAAATACAACTCGTATGCCAAGTTTATTCGGTTATACATTTGAAGATGCACAAAATTTACTTTATTTAACTTCCGAAGATTTTGTAGTTGTTATGGAAGGCGAAGAATATAGCACAGAGCCAATTGGAACAGTTATTAGTCAGTATCCAATTGCAGATAGTGATGTTTTGAAAGATGCTACAATTAAGTTGACGATTAGTGCAGGTCCAGAGCCATTAGAAGTACCTCCGGTAGTAGGTTTGACACAATCCGAAGCAACCGTTCAATTAAATGCGAAAAGTTTTTTAGTTGCTATCGAATATGAATCAAGTAATACGATAGAGAGTGGTAAAGTAATTCGTACTGTTCCAGCAGTAGGGCAAAGTGTGCATGAAGGTGGTCAAGTAACACTTGTCATAAGTATAGGAAAAAGTCAGACTTATGTAGAAATGATTAGCTTAATTGGAAAAACGCCAAGAGCTGCAAAGACATTATTAGAAAGTATAGGACTTGTACTTGGTACAGTAAGTGAAGAAACTTCGACACGTTATGGAGCAGGTTATATTATTAGTCAAGATGTTGAAGAAAATCAAAGTGTATTAGCTGGTACAACAGTAAATATTGTAGTGAGTCTTGGTGCACCAACAGCGACACCAACGCCGACACCAACTCCAACACCAACACCGACTCTAACACCGACTCCAACACCGACTCCGACTCCAACACCGACTCCGACTCCAACACCGACTCCAACACCAACGAATACACCTATTCCAACAGCTACAACATCACCATTTACTCCAACACCAACTTCTTCTCTTATCGTTATACCACCAAAAACAACAAATACACCAACACCTGAGCCACCAACGGCAACAAGTACACCAACGCCTGAACCAACGAAAGCTCAAAGTAGTGTATCAGCTTATGTAATTACTTGGAAAACGACAGGAAATCCAATGGCTCCAGGAGAATCTTTAGAATGTATTATGGAAGTTGTTCAAAATGGAACATCAATAGGTACGATATTAGATAAAACACTAAAATATGAAGAATATTTAGAGGAATTTAGTATTTATGTATCACCAAGTGAATATCCAGATTTAAAAGCAGGGGCTGTGACGGTAATTTTTTATGTGTTAGAAGGTGACCATTATTTACCAAAACAAACATGGAATGGGACAGTACAGGAGATTACAAATTAGTGATTGGAAAAATAATTAAAGGAATTGCAGGAGTTTATGAAGTATATACGGAAAATGCTGGGATATGGGAATGTAAGCCAAAAGGCATTTTCCGTAATCAAAAAAGAAAACCTTTAGTAGGTGACAATGTAACATTAGAACTGTTAGATACCGAAAAAAAGAAGGCATTAATTATAGAACTTCTTCCAAGAAAAAGTGAATTAATTCGTCCAGCAGTAGCTAATGTAGACCAAGCAGTGATAGTATTTGCAGTAAAAGACCCTGAGCCCAATTGGAATTTGTTAGACCGTTTTCTTATTTTAATGAAAAAACAAAATATTCCTGTAGTCATTTGTTTTAATAAGATAGACTTAATTTCAGAGGAAGATTGTATAGAAATAGAAAAAGGATATCGAAATTCTGGTTATGAAATTCAGTTTCTTTCTGCAAAAAAAGAAGTTGGAACAGAACAATTAAAATCTATTTTAAAGAAAAAAACGACAGTATTAGCAGGACCATCTGGTGTTGGAAAATCTACTTTAGTAAATTTATTGCAATCAGAAGTTGTGATGGAAACTGGTGCAGTAAGTGAAAAAATAAGGAGAGGAAAGCATACAACAAGACATTCAGAATTTATATGGCTAGAGGAAGATACTTATATTTTAGATACTCCAGGCTTTAGCTCGTTAGAAATAGAAGGGATAGAAGCAGAGGAATTAAAAGAGTATTTTCCAGAGTTTATACCTTTAGAGGAACAATGTCGTTTTCGTGGTTGTGTTCATGAAAATGAACCAGATTGTGCAGTGAAAAAAGCAGTAAAAGAAGGTAGTATTGCAAGACGAAGATATGATAGTTATCTTTTGTTATATCGGGATGTAAAAGGGAAGAAAAAATACAAGTAGAATAGTTACCGGAGGGAATCGGGTTATGTTATATTTATCACCGTCCATACTTTCAGCAGATTTTACAAAGCTCGGTGAACAGGTGTTACAAATAGAAGAAGCAGGTGCAAATTGGGTTCATATTGATGTTATGGATGGTATGTTTGTACCAAGTATTTCTTTTGGAATGCCTATTATGAAAAGCTTGAGAAAAGTAACGAATTTATTTTTTGACCTTCACTTAATGATTCAAGAGCCAATACGGTATGTTGAAGATTTTAAAGAAGCAGGAGCAAATTTGATTACAGTTCATGTAGAAGCTTGTGAAAATGTAGGAGAAACAATTAAAAAAATTAAACAAGTAGGTTGTAAAGCAGGAATTTCTATTAATCCAACAACAGAAGTTTCAGTAATTGAGCCATGGATGGAAGAAGTAGATTTAGTGCTTGTTATGTCGGTACAGCCAGGATTTGGTGGGCAAAAGTTGATAGAAGCAACGCTAGAAAAAATGAAGCAAGTAAGAAAATTAATTGATGCAAGAAATCCAAAGTGTTATTTAGAGGCTGATGGAGGTATTTATTTGTATAATGTACAGCAGGTATTAGATGCTGGTGTAAATGTAGTAGTGGGGGGAACTTCTATTTTTAAAGGAGATATTAAAGAGAATGTTTCTGAATTTCTGAAAATAATGAATCGGGAGTAAGAAGAATGGAAAGGAAAAAAGTATGTATTATTACGGGAGGAACTCTTTCTTCTTCTTTTCTTTCTAATCATTTAAAAGAACAGGAGTATTCTTTTATCATAGTAGTAGATGGTGCATTAGAACTTACACATTCTTTGCATATTAGGCCAAATTATATTGTAGGGGATTTTGATACTGTTTCAGAAGAATTTTTAAGTTTTTATGATGAGAATATTATTTTACGACATCCACCGGAAAAAGACCAGACAGATACAGAACTAGCAGTAGAACTAGCTCTTTTGCTTGGATGTGAAGAAATAGATTTTTTAGGAGCAACTGGGACTAGGCTAGACCATAGTCTTGCAAATATTTTTTTGTTACAGCGTTTATTAAAACAAGATGTTCATGGTGTGATATGGAACGAATGTAATAAACTTTATTTAAAGAACAGTTCATTTCGTTTAAAAAAGAAAGAAGCAAAAGGAATGTTTTTTTCTTTACTCCCATTGACAGAAACAGTAGAGCAAGTAACATTGGTGGGTGTCAAATATCCAGTGAATGATAGAACTTTTTATAGAGAAGATACATTAGGAATTAGCAATGAAATCATAGAAGATGAAGCAATCGTACAGTTCTCAAAAGGAATCTTTATTGTTGTGGAATCTCAAGATAACGAAGGGTAAATAAGAAAGGAAATCAAAAAATATGAAACTCGGAATTGTTGGATTACCAAATGTTGGTAAAAGTACATTATTTAATT
>CALASV010000204.1 GCA_937888895.1 uncultured Clostridia bacterium
GACATAAATAAGTCCCCTACCCACCACTTAGTGCTTTACGCACTTGAAGTGGGGGACTTATTTAATTCGGTTAAATAATGATAAAAAATGGCACGATGGTGTGTCGGAAAAGGAGAGTTTATGGGTAAAAAATATCGAGTTGGTTGTAAAGGTTTAGATGAATATGCGAGAGGAAAAGTGGTATTTAATAATCGTCCATTTGCTGTGCCATATTTTCTTCCGGGAGAAAAAGGAGATATTGAGTTAGTGTTTCGTAGGTCAGAAACATCGGCAAAGTTAGTTTCGATTGATACACCATCAGAAGATAGAGTAGAAACAGGTTGTCCTGTGTATGAAACTTGTGGTGGTTGCCACATGATGCATCTAAAATATGAAAAGCAGTTAGAATGGAAGCAAGGCAGAATAGAAGAATTGTTTGCAAAAGAAAAGGAAGAAGGAAAAATTGCACCAATTATTCCGATGGAACATCCTTGGAATTATCGTCATAAAATATATGCTTCTTTTAGTGCAACAAAAAAAGGAGAAATATTAGCTGGGATTTATGAAGAAAATTCTCATAAAGTAGTACAAACAAGGAGTTGTCGTATTCAAAATGAGTTAGCAAATGAAATGATTGCAGAAATCGTTTCTTTAATGAAAAAGACAGAGACAACAGCTTACAACGAGGATAAGAAAAAAGGAATTATTCGTCATGTCTATATTCGTGTCGGAGAAAAAACAGGACAAGTTATGCTTGTGATTGTAACGGGAAGTGTTGAATTTCCAGCAAAAAATGTATTTGTAGAACAATTAACGAAGAAATTTAAACAAATTACAACTATTATTCAAAATATCAATAATGCAAGAACAAGTATGATTTTAGGAAAAAAAGAAATCGTTCTTTATGGAAACGGAACGATAGAAGATGAACTTTGTGGATTGACATTTGAAATTTCATCGAGTTCCTTTTATCAAGTAAATCCTGTACAGACAGAAAAATTATATGAAACAGCAGTTGCATTTGCAGGATTAACAGGAGAAGAAACGGTATTAGATACGTATTGTGGTATTGGTACTATTTCTTTGGTAGCAGCAAAACAGGCAAAAGAAGTCATTGGTGTGGAAGTAAATGATGTCGCTTGGAGAGATGCTAAGAAAAATGCTAAGAAAAACGGATGTGGAAATGTAACATTTGTTTCAGATGATGCAAGTGACTATATGGTGCAACTAGCAAAAGGAGAAATTAAATTAGAAAGAAAACCAGATGTTGTATTTATGGACCCTCCAAGAAGTGGAAGTGACCCTAAATTTTTAAATGCAGTAGCACAGTTAGCTCCAGAAAAAATAGTATATATTTCTTGTAATCCTGTGACACAAAAAGTAGATGCTGATATCTTAAAGAAAAAAGGATATCAGATTGAAAAGATACAAGCAGTAGATTGTTTTTGTCATACCTATCATGTAGAAAATGTAATATTATTTTCTAAAAAATAAAGTGATTATTATATAAGAGACTGTTACTGAAGCAAGTTTTCAGAATAGTCTCTTTTTTAGATTGACATAGGCTATAGAGAGAATATAAAATAACGTGAGTTCGACAAAAACACCTATGCAGAAATGGTAGTTCCAAACTGAATAGATGGTTTCTTTGGTAAAAATGAGTATGCAACAAGCCCAGACACGAGATTTGTAATAAAATTACAACCGCTTCTGTGTCTAGAATGTTCTATCTGGCAAATATTTTTCAAAAAATCATTGACAGATTCTATCACTGCCCGTTTTCTTAATAAAATTCGGTCACATAGTGTCATGAGTTTATGATTTTTGGCATTCTTTTTCTGTTTTGTAATGAGTTCCATACCATTTTCCAAAAGTTCTTCCATTAATTTTTGTGAGAGATATCCCTTGTCGGCAAAGATTTTTCCATAGACATTTTTTGTTAGTTGACCAATGACTTCTCTATTTCGGTCATCTACATTTCCAGGTGTCAGGTAAAAATTTAAAATTTCACCACATTCATTAATCGTCAAATGGAGCTTGAAACCATAAAACCAGCCGGTAGAACTTTTTCCTCTCTGTGCGATTCCTTGAAAAACTTTATGTTGCTGTATTCTATGACTGTCGCATACATCCAGTGTGGTAGAATCCATAAAAGAGATACCGCTGCAAACACCTTTTCCATGAATCTGCATAAATAAAGTCAGAGGCATTGCTGCATAAGGCATAAGTTCTACAAAACGATTATAACTAACCAGTTTCGGGAAAAATTTTTTATATTCTTTTAAAACCAATTTGGTATAAAACCACTTAAAATTACGATAACCTGACAAATGAAATATTGTACAAATCGTCATAATTTCACTCATAGAAAGGGAACGTGATGGTTCTAACCGAATCTTTTTTCTTTCATCTGGAAGCATAGAGTGTTCTAAATAAGAATTTAATTCCTTACAAAAGTTGTCAAATTCACAAAAAATTGATATGATTAATTCGTCCATAAATGTATTCTCCTTTGGTAATTTTGGGTTTGGCAACTTAATTATACCTCAAAAATACATTTATGGACTGTTTATTTTATCGAACTCACGTTAAAATATATAAATTAAGTAACCATATTTTATGAAAAACAACCAATAAAATAGTATATTTATATGATATATTTTTATGTTTTTCAAATTTTATTACTTAATGATAAAAAGTTGTAGACTAGTATAAATTATTATAAATACTCTCCATCATTAACGTACTATTTTTTTTAGTATATGTTTATGTTATAATATGTATAAATTTATCTACTTCCATCTTCTTATAATTATATATTTCTTTTATTAAAGCAATATATCC
>CALASV010000205.1 GCA_937888895.1 uncultured Clostridia bacterium
GGATACAGCAGTTTGTTTATTTCTTGCTGCAAAAGGTTATATTGATGGTAGAAAAGCTCCGATTGTTGTAGATGGAATTACAGAAGTAGAAGCATATATTAATCCAACACCAGGTGGTTTGGTACTTACTGGTATTGTTGTGTCAGTAAGTGTAACAGCAGTAGCATTAGCTTTAACGATTCGTTTATATCGTGCGTATCATAGTTTAGATGTAGACGAAATAGCAAAAGCAATACAAAAGGAGGAAAACTAATATGGACTTTATATGGAATTTTCCTTTATTTAGTATTGTACTTTGTCTATTTTGTGGTGTTATTTCTTCTATATTACCAAGAAAAACAGCAAAGTATCTTTCTTGGGGATTAATTAGTTGTCTTATTTTGATGTCAGCAAGTGTATTATATTATACTTTAGTGACAGGAGAAAGCTTTACTTATATGATGGGACATTTTCCTGCTCCTTGGGGAAATGAAGTTAGAGCAGGTGTGTTAGAAGGAGCATTAGCATTGTTCTTTGCGGTAATTATGTTTTTGTCTATTGTAGCAGGGGATAAATATATAGAACATGAAGTTCCACAAAGTAAACAAAATCTTTTTTATTCGTTAATTAATTTAATGATGAGTTCTATTATGGCACTTGTCTATACAAATGATATTTTTACAGCGTATGTATTTATTGAAATCAATACAATTGCAGCCTGTGGTTTAGTTATGATGAAGGATAATGGAAAAGCATTATTAGCATCGGCAAAGTATTTGATTATGAGTTTATTAGGTTCGGGTCTTTTGTTACTTGGAATTACTTTATTGTATGATGTTACAGGACATTTATTGATGCCAAATATTCAAAGTTCTGTAAAAGAAATTGTGGCAATAGGACAATATCGAGGAGCATTAACTACAATTATTGCATTAATTAGTGTTGCTCTTGCCATTAAGAGTGCTTTATATCCATTTCATTCTTGGCTTCCAGATGCGTATGCGTATGCTACACCATCGGTAAGTGCTATTTCGTCTGGTTTAGTAACAAAAATTTATATTGTGTTATTGATTAAGATTTTTTTTAGAGTTATTGGTTGGGAAGTTATTGTAGAGTATAAAATTACAGATATTTTATTTGCCTTTGGTGTGACAGGTATGTTAATGGGTTCTATTAATGCAATTCGTCAAAAAAATGCAAAAAAGATGATTGCCTATTCTTCTATAGCACAGTTTGGTTATATTTATATGGGATTAGGGCTTGGAAATATGGCAGGTGTTACAGCATCATTATTCCATATTTTTATGCATAGTTCTGCAAAAGCGATGTTGTTTGTTTCTTTAGGAGGATTAATGGAAGTTTCTGAAGAAAGAGTAGAGTGGAATGGTTTGAAAGGTTCTGCTTATCGCAATCGTTTAGCAGGTGTTGCATTTACGATGGGTTCTTTAGCAATGATTGGTATTCCGATGTTTGGAGGATTTATTTCCAAAATATTGTTTGGAACAGCAGCAGTAGAAAATCAAGTGGGAAAAATGGGTATCACATTGATTGTATTGGCAATCAGTACAATGTTAAATGCTTGGTACTTTTTTAGAGCAATTATTTGTATTTATACACCATCAAGTGAGAAAGAAAAAGCAAAGCATTTTTCTTTGGTTTATACAATAGCGATGGTTGCTTTTATTGCTTTGAATTTATTCTTTGGTACTTGTTCGGATATTGTCATCAAAGGGATTCAAACAGGACTTGCGATGTTTAGCTAAGGAGGTATGTTATGGTAATACAGGTAATCCTTCCTGTACTTTTTCCTGTGATATGTGGGCTTGTATTACTTTTTAATCAAAAAAAGATAAAAAGTAATAAACAAAGAAATCAAGGGATATTGGCTGTCATGGTAATTCAATTATTGTTAGTAATTTTCGCATGGCAAGGAAAAAATCAGGAAGTAATTTTTTGGAATTTAACGAAAGATATTCCAGTACTTTTTAAAATTGATGAAATGTCTATTTTATTTACTGGTTTATTAGCAAGTGTATGGCTTTTGGTTGGTGTTTTTTCTTTTGAATATATGAAGCATGAAGAAGAAACAGAGCATATTGAAGAACATACAAGAAGTTTAAGTGGTGCAACATTTTATGCATTTTATTTAATGGTGCTTGGTGTTATGACTGGTGTAGGATTTGCAGGTAATTTAGTGACTTTTTATTTATTTTATGAGTTTATGACATTACTTTCTATGCCATTTGTATTACATACAATGACAAAAGAAGCGATTTTTGCAGCAAAAAAATATTTATTTTATTCGATTGCAGGAGCTTCGTTTGCATTATTTGGCTTTGCCTTTTTATATTCCTTAGGTGGTTCGATTCAGTTTGTAGAAGGTGGAATTTTTCCGAACGGAGTACCAACAGGAAAAGAAGGAATTTTATTGTTGTCTGCTTTTTTTATGATTGTTGGGTTTGGTACAAAAGCAGGTATGTTTCCAATGCACGCTTGGTTGCCATCGGCTCATCCAGTTGCACCAGCTCCAGCAAGTGCTGTCCTTTCTGGTGTCATTACGAAAACAGGTGTACTTGGTATTATTCGTGTTGTATTTTATTTATTTGGTATAGAAGTGCTTTCTGGTACTTTGGTTCAGTATGCTTTTTTAACATTATCTTTAATTACGGTATTTATGGGTTCTATGTTAGCTTATAAAGAAACTTTGTTAAAGAAACGGTTAGCATATTCCACAGTAAGTCAAGTGTCATATATATTATTTGGCATTGCTTTGATGAATCCAGTTGCTTTGATAGGTTCTTTATTGCATATGGTATGTCATTCTATTATTAAATGTACATTGTTTTTAGATGCAGGTGCAATTATTTATAAAACAGGAAAGACAAAAGTAAAAGAATTAGTTGGTATTGGAAAAGAAATGCCAGTAACGATGTGGACCTTTACAATAGCTTCCTTAGGATTAGTTGGCATTCCACCAATGTGTGGCTTTATTAGTAAATGGTATTTATGTCAAGGAGCATTAGAAAGTGGAATTTCTATTGTGAAGTATGTAGGACCAGCGATTTTATTGATTAGTGCATTATTAACAGCAGGTTATTTATTTTCTATTGTGATAATGGGATTTTTTCCAGGGGAAACGTTTGATTATACAAGTTTGAAGAAACAAAAATTAGCTAGTTGTATGTTTGTTCCATTAGTGGCATTTGCTATTTTGATTGTATTCTTTGGCATTTGGTCAGAAGGGTTACTTTCTATGTTTGCACAAT
>CALASV010000206.1 GCA_937888895.1 uncultured Clostridia bacterium
TTTTATAAAGTTGTATAGCATCCGTTCCATTTTTACCAATAGCAATGACATGAATATTTGGCTGTGCTTCTAAAATCGTTTTTAAAGATAATGATACAAAGTTATCATCATCCACAATAATGATGTTCATAAATGTATATTCCTTTCTACTGAATTTTAAAAATAGAAACTAAAATTTTAAATCCAGTTTCATTTGAGATTTTTATAGTTCCATTTAATGCTTTTACTCGGTCTTTCATATTTCTGATACCAATTCCATCCAATAAGTTTTGAGAATGATTTGTACCATTGTCGTGTATAAGAAGTTGATAAAAAGCAGGATGTTCTTGCAAAATAATCTGCATTTTTGTAGCATTACTATGTTTTAATGTATTATTGACAGCTTCTTTTGTAATAGCAATAAAGCAATATTTCATATTTTTAGGTACATCTGTATGGATATCATAATCAAATTGAACGGAAATGGTTGTAACATTATCAATAATTTCTTGTATCGCTAAATGTAAATCAATTGATTCGTTATGCAGGTCGTGGACACTATTGCGAATGCTTGTCATAGCAGTATTTAGCGTTTCGTGTAAAGCTTCTAATAATTCTTTGAGTACTTCATTTTGGTTGATTGTTTTAATTGCACCAACTTGTAATAAAGAACGAGTAAGCAAATGACCAACATTATCATGAATTTCTCTAGCAATACGATTTCTTTCTTTTAATGTAGCAGTATAAAGTTCAGCATCTTGTTGTTCCCGTAATCTGCGATTTTTTTCTTCAATAAAAAGTTCGTGTTCTTTTGATGTATCACGAAATTGTTTTAATTCCTCTGTTAAAGTTTCTGTTTTTTTGATGCTATATTGTAATAATGTAGCACAGGCAGAAAGTAAAAAAAGGAAAATACATTCTGTAAATTTGTGAAATGTAAGATAGGAAAGAATACTTTCTTTCAAAAAACAAATGCACCAAATAAGGAAAGGAAAAAACGAAGGAATAGAGGCAATCTCTAGGAGAGTAAGAGGTAAATACGCTCGGAATGGAGAAAGAAAAAAAGCAGTAATTAGCCAAGTACTCCAAAGAACTGTTATTTCCTTTCGTTGTAAAATAAAAGAAAGACAAGATAGGATAAGTGTTAGTAACAAAATTACAATGTAAGAAATATCAATAGGATAACGATGAGCTTGAAAAAAAGCACATAATATTAATAAAAGTAATTTTGCGAAAATAAGCATAGAACACAGTCCTTTCTATTTGTGAGTTAGGATTAGTATATAACAAATTAGTTTTTTTGGAAAGAAAAAAGGAAGTGACATTTGTCATTTTTTCTTTATGATTGTAGGCACTGTTATTTTGCTAAAATATTTTATAAAATAGAGGAAAGGAATAGAGAGGGGGATATATTATGAGTGATGCTATCGAAATAAAAAATTTAGTAAAGCGATATAAAGAAGTATTAGCATTAGACCATTTTAATTTGCAAGTAAAAGAAGGAGAAATATTTGGGTTATTAGGACCAAATGGGAGTGGGAAGACGACTGCCATCAATTGTATTCTTGCTTTGCTTCAATATGATAAAGGTGAAATTAAAGTATTTGGAAAAGAAATGCTACCAGATAGCTACGAAAGTAAACGAAATATTGGTGTAGTGATGCAAAATGTAGCTGTATTTGAAGAACTTTCGGTATATGAAAATGTAGATTATTTTTGTGGTTTATATATTAAAGATAAGAAAATAAGAAAGCAATATGTAGAAGAAGCGATTTCTTTTGTAGGGTTAGAAGAATATGTGAAGTTTTTACCAAAGAAACTTTCGGGTGGATTGTTGCGACGTTTGAATATTGCCTGTGGAATTGTACATAAGCCAAAACTTATCTTTTTTGATGAACCAACCGTTGCTGTTGACCCACAAAGCCGTAATAAAATATTAGAAGGAATTTTGCGTTTAAATAAAGAAGGGGCAACGATTGTATATACTTCTCACTATATGGAAGAAGTAGAGCAAATTTGCTCTCGAATTTTAATTATGGATAATGGAAAAAATATAGCAATTGGAACGAAAGAACAATTGAAAAAAATGATTAAAAATACAGAAACGATTGTAGTAGAAGTCGTATCATTAGAAGAATATCATTTAGAACAGATAAAAAAACTTCCTTATGTATATGCTGTAAAATATAAAGAAAATCAGTTAATTGTACAGTGTAGTGGTGGAAAACATAATGTAATTCATATTATTGAATATTTTCAAACAAATGAAATTTCCATAGGAAGTGTCTACTCGCAACAACCAACATTAAATGATGTATTTTTGGAAATTACGGGAAAGGAGCTGAGAGATTGATGACATTTTTGCACCATTTTAGATATGCCATGAAAACAATGATAAGAAATACAACTTCTTTGATTTGGACCTTTTTGTTTCCCATTATGTTAGGAACATTTATGTATATGGCATTTGGTTCCCTTGGAGAAGAAGAATTATTTGATACGATTCCGATAGCTGTAGTAAAAAAGGTAGAAAATGAATCGTTAGAACTTATGTTACAACAATTATCAAAAGAAGAAAATTTATTACAGGTTAGCTATATGACAGAAGAGGAAGCAATGTCTAAGCTAAAAGATAAAACAATAGAGGGTATTCTTCTTATAGAAGAACAACTTCAGCTTGTTGTAACAGAAAATTGTTATGAAAGTACAATATTACAATCTATTTTTGACGAATATAAAAAACAAGAATTGATTTTCAAAGATATTATGCAAGAGCATCCAGAAGCAATCGAGCAAGTAGTAGCAGAACTGATGACAGAAAAAACTTTTTTTGTAGAACGAACAACTTCGAATGGAAATCAAAGTGTATATACAGACTATTTTTATGCAGTATTTGCCATGAGTTGTTTATTTGCTTCTTTTTGTGCGATAGAAAAAATTGAAAAATTACAAGCAAATAATAGTGTATTAGGAATGAGAAGAAGTATTGCACCAAATAGTAAAGCAATAATAATTATAGCAGAATTTTTGTCTATGTTACTTGTGCAATTTCTCATTGAAGTTATCTCTCTTTTTTATTTTGCGTGGATTGGAATTGATTTTGGAGAGAAATATATAGAAATGATGGGAGTTTTATTATTGGGATGTTGTATAGGAATTGCAGTAGGAATTATTATAGGTTGTATTCCTAAATTGTCAGAAAATACAAAATCAGTAATTTGCATCACAATTAGTATGATACTTTCTGTTTTGGGAGGTTTAATTGGTCCAAATGTAAAAAGTTATATAGAACATACAATGCCGATTATAAATAGAATCAATCCAGCTTCACTTATTGTAGATTCTTTTTATGCATTAAATATTTATGATACTTATAATAGATATATGAAAAATATGGTAATACTTGGAAGTTTAACGATTCTTTTATTAGTAATTAGCTTTTTGATGTTAAGGAGGAGACGTTATGCAAGTATTTAAACTATATTTTAAAATATTTCGTAACTATTGGCATCTTTTTGTCATGTATGTTAGTATTTTTTTAGGAACTTTTCTTGGAATTATAGTTCCACAAGCAGCAAAACAGGAAGTGGAATCTTATACACAATTAAAATGTGATTTTGCAGTATTTGATTATGATAATAGTGAAATAAGTCGAGCAGTCATACAATATTTGCAAATAGTTCATAACTTAGAACAAATAGAAAATGATGAAAAAGAAACGATTCAAGATGAACTTTATGTTCAAAATATAGACTGTGTTCTTTGTATTAATCAAGGATTTGAACAAGCATGGATAGACAATAAAGTAACACAAGAGTTAGAAGTTTTTTCTATTCCAAATAAAACAGAAGCTGTATTATTAAAACAAAACTTAAATAGTTATTTAGGAAAAGTGATGATTTATGTCAATGCAGGATTTGAAGTAGAAGAAGCATTAGAAAAAACGATGGAATTGATGAATGCTTCTATAGAAGTAACACTTTTAGATGAAAAAGAAGTACAACCGATGGGAATCTTATATCATTTTTATAAATATTTAAGTTGGCTTTTTATTATGATATGTGTCAGTAGTATTACAATTATACTGATATCATTAGAGAAAAAAGAAATTAGAAATCGAATGCAATGTTCTTCGTATCCTTTTTTGAAAGTGAATACAGAAATTATTTTAGCTGTTTTAATAACAGGATTTGCTATTTGTAGTTTTTTTGTTGTAATGGCAATTATATTTTATCCGAAAGAAATGCTTCGTATCGAAGGAATTTTTTATATGTTAAATGCTTTTTGTACGATGGCAGTAGCATTAGCGATTACATTTTTAATATCAAAATTAACAAATAAAGCACAAGTCGTTTCTTTAATGGCAAATGTATTTGGACTTGGAATGGCATTTTTAGGTGGAGTATTTGTACCATTAGAATTTTTAAGCGATACTGTCATTCAAATCGCACACTTTTTGCCAACGTATTGGAATGTAAGAACAATCGAGTTAATAGAACGATACCAACCAAAAGAACTAGGAACAATATTTTTATATATGGGCATTCAGTTGTTGTTTGCAGTAGCTATTTTGTGTATTGGTATGGTATTGGCAAGAAGAAAACGCACAATAAATGAATAAAATAAAACATCCTTGAATCTTAAAAAAGTCAAGGATGTTTTATTTTATAGCTTAATGTTAGCAAATAAAGATGCGAGTGTTGGTGCTTTGTAGTCGTTGGAAACGTAAGTTTCTGGTGTGGTTTCTTCGAGTTCTTCAGAAACTTGGGCATCTTCTTCGACAGCTTTCATACTAAGGCTAATTTTTCCGTCTTTTACATCAATAATTTTTACAGTTACTGTTTCTCCAAGGTGTACAACTTCTTTTGGAGATTTGATGCGTTTTGCACAGATTTGTGAAATGTGTACTAAACCAGAGAGGTCATTTCCAATCGTTACAAATACACCGTAAGGTTCGATTTTTTCAATCGTTCCAGTGACAACTGTTCCGACTGGTAAACGAGAAATACGACTATTGCGTTCTTGTTTTTCTTGTTCTTTTAAAATGTCTTTGACAGAAAGAACAAGTTTTTCTTCTGCTTCATTTACTGTAATGACAATAGCTTTCATTGTCTGACCAACATAAGAACTTGTATCATCTACATAAGCAAGTGCTAATTTAGAAGCTGGAATAAAAGCACGAATGCCAAGAACATAAGTAATCACACCAGAAGGAACAGCTTCTGCAATTTTTATAGTGACAGGTTCTTTTGTTTCTTTTAATTCTTTTAATTTATCCCAAGCAAGCACATCATCGGCTTGTTTTTTAGAAAGAATAAGAACTCCTTCTTTGTTTTCTTTTTTTACAACAGCAGAGATTGTATCACCTAATTTGATATCTGCTTTGATAGAAAAACGAGGGTCATTACTTAATTCGTCCAAAGGAATAATACCTTCGGTAAAATAGTTTAAATCAAGAGTTACTTCTGAATCGGAAATGCCGATAACCGTTCCAGTTACAATATCACCAGAAGTAATGACTTTAAAAGAACGTTCTAATTCTTGTTCAAAGTCTTTCATTGTTAGTTCTTCGCTCATAAAATTTTCTCCTTCTTAATTTTAGTATTATAATAGCATAGGAAAGTAGTTTTCACAAGGATAGTTTTGTGCTATACTAAAGATTAGAATATAGGGAGTGTAAGAAAAATTATGTATCATTATTATATGTTTTATAAGCCGTTTGGTTGTGTGACGGCAAAGAGGGATGACCGTTATCCTGTGGTAATGGATTATTTTAAACAATTAAATAATGAAAATTTAAATCCAGTGGGACGTTTGGATAGAGAAACCGAAGGTTTACTTGTGATTACAGATGATGGTATGTGGAATCAGGAAATGACACATCCGAGATTTCATAAAGAAAAAAAGTATGAATTTATTGTAATGGGTGATTTGACTAAGGAAAAGATAACATTGTTAGAAAAAGGTATTTTGATTGTTGGAAGTGAAATACCAACGGCACCTGCGAAAATAACAGTTGGTAATAAATCAACACTTGGAGAAACATTACCATTGTTACATCCAGAAACTCAGCAAAGAAATAGACATAATCGTCCAGAACATCCTGTCACTTATGGAACAATTGTGATTTCAGAAGGGCGAAAAAGACAAATACGACGAATGATGAAAGCAGTTGGGTGTCGTGTCATTTTTTTGAAAAGAATTTCTATGGGTGATATTGTATTAGATGAAGCGTTAAAGCCGGGAGAGTGGAAAGAAATATCTTTAAGACACAAAAAAGTAGAAAATAATGATTCTTAGTTTCTATTTATGAAAAAGAGTTTGACAGTATAAGAAAGATATTCTTAAAAAATGGAGAAAAAATATGAGTAGAGAAAAAACAAAAAAATATGAAATTGATATGTGTAATGGACCTATTTTAAAAAAGATGTTATTATTTGCAATACCACTGATGTTATCTAGTATTTTGCAATTATTATTTAATGCTGTGGACATTGTTGTAGTAGGGCGTTTTGCTGGTGATGATTCGTTGGCAGCAGTAGGTGCAACTTCTTCGTTGATTAATTTATTGACGAATTTGTTTCTTCTAATATTTCCTTCTTTCTCTTATTATCTTTGTTATGCTCAACATTTAATATTCCACCCTGAAATGATAATAATG
>CALASV010000207.1 GCA_937888895.1 uncultured Clostridia bacterium
AGCAGAAGAACCAGAAATGGAATTTTTAAGTGTAGATTTTCCAGTGGATATGCATCAAACAAAAGAGGACACATTAGTAGTATATCAATATACAGAGGAAAATGGATTTGGATTTTTAGAATTTAACCCAAAAGAAGATACATTAGAAGAAGTAGGTATTAAAAAGAGTGATACTTCATTATTTAGTTTTTCTTCATGTGAAGATGGTTATCTTTTTGTGAAAAATGATATGATATATTATGGAACAGTAGAGGGAATGGAAGCACATATTGATAGTAATCCTATCTTTTTAGGAAGTGATGCTATTAGTTATACAAAAGGATTTGCTTTTTATTTGAATCAAATTGGAGATAAACATATCGTAGAGCGTATTGGTGTAGCAGATGTATTAAAGGAAAATAGAGAAATTCATTTGTTAATGAGTGGTTCTGGAGTACAAGAACCATATGGACATGGTTATCAAATGAAAAAGGAAACTTTAGATAGTGAACAATTTGCTTTAAAAGTATTAGCACAAGATTCTGACTTTGATATGTACTTATTAAATAGTACGAATTCAAGTGCATATCAGATTAAAGAAAAAGGTGCTTTTTATCCACTCAATGAAGTAGAGGGAGTACAAGAATACATCGATGCTTGTTTCCCTTATCTAAAAGAAGTAGCTATCAATGAAGAAGGAGATATTTGGATGATACCAATTGACCTTCTTATCTTTGGCTTATTTTATGATAAAGAGTATTGTGCATCACAAGGTGTAGATTTTTCTACGATGGATTTTAAAGAATTTTTGGAATTTACGGAATATGCTTGTGTAGAAATGCCAGAAAAAATAAATCGACGAGAAATGCAATCTACTTTTTTTGGACAATATTTAAGTGCTTATGATACGTTTGATACAGAAGTATTTCGTGAGTGTGCAAAGCAGATGCAAAGTTTGTCACAAAATGCTGGAACATTTCGAACAAATTTTATTATGCCAACTCGAAGTAATGGAGTATTACAAGGGGAATTGCCAGAGTTTTTCTATGAAAGTTTTGGTGGAAGGGATTTAATGATAGATTACAACAAAAAAATCGAAGAATTAGGAGTTTCTGATAGAGTTAGCATGACAGCAATACCAAAACTGTCAGAAGATATTGGAAGTATGGCAAGACTTACATTTCTTGCAGTGAATCCACAATCAGAAAATTTAGAAACAACATTGGAATATATTACAACACTTTGTAAGTATATGGTAAATCAACAAGATACATTTTTATTAGCAGATACTTCTATGTATACGAATACTCCATTTATGATGGATTGTTATGAGTTATATGCTGGTGGAGAAGTATATTTTGCAATGAATGATGAAGTTTATACGAATCTTTTTGAAGATTATTTGGAAGGAAATTTAGAATTAGAAGAATTGGTAAGTGAAATCGAACGAAAAAGAGAAACTTATGTAGAAGAATAAAGGAGTTATTATGAGAAAGCAAATATATTATTGGTTATGTATAGGGTTTATCATGTTAGGGACAGTTGGGTGTAATGCACAGATGGATGAAGCAGAACAATCTACTACCAAAACTTCCTCTTTTTTTACAGAAGTGAAAAAAGAACAAGAAAAAGATATAACTTTAGAAGGTCTTTGTGAAATATTGGAGAAGAAAGATGTTTCGAAAGAGGTTTGTTACAATTCATTTCATCGGATGGCTTCTAGAATGGTAGATGTTGAGACTTCTTTATTTTGTATAGATAGTGATACAGGTGTTGTTTATTTTGCAAATAAAGGAAAAGATAGTTATTTGTATCGTATGAAAGAGGGAGAAGTGGAATTGGCAGTAGCTATACCTGTGAAGGAAATTTATACTTATGGGGAATCTGTTTATTTTATGATAGAAAACTATGGAAAATATGACTTAAAAGATATGCATAATGGAGATATTTATAGTTATACTCCTAAAACTGGTATAGTACAGTTGATTTATCCAGCAGGTAACATAGAGGGAGCAACAGGACATAAACTAATGGTAGATAGTAGTGGTATTTATTTTTCTTATGAAATTTATAAGGATAGTTTTTCTTCAAGACAATATAATTATTATTTAGCATTTGGAGAAACAGAACCGGTTGTTGATATGAAGTATATGACTTTAACCGGTTGGGAGGATTATTATTATTATTTTATAATTTTCATTATATTTTTCTTTTCCTTATATTTCTAATTCATCCAAAGGAGAGTTTGCTTTAGTAAGTAGAACAGATGTATCAGAGGATATTAGAGAAGTATCTGCTGGTACATTAAGATATTGTGTAGTAGGTGACAATTTGTATTCTATAGAAGTTGGAAGTACTATATTATCTTGCTTGAATTTGAAAATAGGTGAAAAGAAAGAATATGATTTTTTAGAAGTAGCCCAAAAAGCTCATACAGATTTTGAAGGAAATATAACTCTTACGGAAAATACAGAAGTATTTAATTCTTTTCTTGTCATGGAAGATGAAATTTGGGTTTCTGGACCTTCCACATTATATCATCTTGATTTAGAAAGTGGAGAGATGAATTATTATCAACTAATGAATGATGAAAAATATTATGGAATTGAAGCATTATATACAGATGGAAAACAATTGTATGCAACTACTTGTTCTTTATATGAAACAGAAAAAAGTTTTCATCGTATTTTAACAGAGGAAGTAGAAGTAGATTCTATGGGAAACCTTATATTAAAAGTAGAAAGTTTAACAAAATAAAAGAAGGATATAAAATAAGCTCTTTTCTAAGTAAACAAGAAATGAAACATAGTTTACTTTAGAAAAGAGCTTTTGTTTGCTATTGATAAACTTTGCCCATAAATCTTTTGTTTTTCGTTGACGGTTTTGCTAAAACTAGATATACTTATCATATAGGAAATACAGTTATTTTGCTCATCACTAGAAAGAGTGGGAGTATTCTTCGATTAAAATAAATAAGAGGAGATAAGCTTATGGAGATTAGTATTTTTGAGGCAATTGGACCTTTGATGGTAGGACCTTCGAGTTCTCATACTGCAGGGGCAGCTAGACTTGGTAGAATGGCAGCGAAATTAGTAGGACAACCATTTACTCATGTAGATTTTGGTTTGCATGGTTCTTTTGCAAAGACATATCAAGGACATGGTACCGATTTAGCGTTAGTAGCAGGGGTACTTGGTATTTATCAAGATGATGAACAGCTTCGTTATGCGTTTGATATTGCAAAGGAACGAGGAATTACTTATAAGTTTTATGAGGTAGAACTTAGTGGGGCTCATGAAAATACAGTACAAATGACCTTTTATATGCAAGATGGTAGTACAAGAGAAATTATTGGTTCTTCGATTGGGGGAGGACAAATAAAGATTTGTAGTATTGATGGTTTCCCATTAGAAATGTCATTAAATATGACAACTCTTTTAGTATTGCATAAAGATACGAAGGGAATGATTTATAAAATTACAAGAATTTTAGCTGCAAATGATATCAATATTGCAACAATGAAGTTAACTCGTCAAGAAAAGGGTGCGATGGCTTGTTGTGTGATTGAAACGGATTCTGATATTACAGAGTATGTGATAAGAGAGTTAGAAGAAATTACATCAGTTCATACAGTAAAAGTAATTAACTAATAAAATGGGGTGGAAATAAAATGTATCATAACTTAAAAGAATTATTGCAACAAGCAGAAGAAAGAAATGTATTAATTTCAAAAATTGTGCTTGAGAATGAGATAGAACAGTTTGGAATGGATGCACAAACGATATATGGGAAATTAGCAGAGCGTTATGAAGTTATGGAACGAGCAGCTTCTCGTGCATTAGGAGAACCATTAGATACAGCTGGAAATTTAATTCGTGGTATTGCAATGCAACAAAATGAATATACCATAAAAGGAAAAACACTTTGTGGTGATTTTATGAATACAGCAATGGCAATGGCTCTTTCTGGTAGTGAAGTGAATGCTTCGATGGGTAAAATTTGTGCTGCACCAACAGCAGGTGCTTGTGGTATTGTACCAGCCGTATTGATTTCGATTGAACGAGCAAAAGGTCTTCCAAAGAGTGATATGTTAAATGCATTATTAACAACCTCTGGTATTGGTACAGTCATTATGAAAAATGCAACGGTAGCAGGAGCAGAAGGTGGTTGTCAAGCAGAGTGTGGTGTAGCAGCAGCAATGGCAGCGGCAGCAGGGGTAGAACTTTGTGGTGGTACACCAAGACAATCCATTTGGGCAGCAGTTCTTGCATTAGTAAATTGTATGGGATTAGTTTGTGACCCAATTGCAGGTTTAGTACAAGTACCATGTGCACAAAGAAATGCTTCGCAAACAGTAAATGCTTTAACTTGTATTGACCTTGCAATGGCAGGAATGACATTACCAGTGACACCAGATGAAGTAATAGAATCGATGTATAAAGTAGGAAGAATGCTTCCACCACAGCTTCGAGAAACAGCACAAGGTGGAATTGCAGCAACGCAGAGTGCACAAGATATTACAAGACAAATATTCTCTTAAAAGTAAAAATAAGAAAGGCTGTTGTTAAAAATTTTTAGCAACAGCCATGAAACTATATAGTTCGTTTTATTTAGTTTCTTCTACTTTTTCAGAAGCTTCAGTTTCTTCAGCAGTTTCTTCCACTTCTTCAGTTTCCACAGCTTCTTCTACTTCTTCGGAAGCAGGTTCTTCTTCTGTGATATTAATGGAAACATATTCGCGATTTTCATCGGATGCATCTGTTTCATCTTCATCGAAGCAATCATCGAAATCGTCAAGTTCCTCGGCATTCTTTTTTGCGATTACATTTTTGTATACGCAGTAAGCACCAAAGCCAGCAGCAGCACCAGCAGCAACACTGCATACAAATTTTACAAATTTTTTCATAGTATCCTCCTTGTTTTTTAAATTTACCGTAGGTAGCTTTTTTGAGAAATAGATAATCTCTTTTCCACAGTATAGCATAAATTGAGAAAAATAACAATAAGAAATAATAAGGAACTGGTTTAGAAATATAGAAAGAAAGGGATATCAATATGGAATGGTATATAGAAATAGTGAACTATTTAAAAGAAATGAATGCGTTGTCCACCTTTCTTAGATTAACATTAGCTTTATTTTGTGGTGGAATACTTGGAATGGAGCGAGGAAGAAAAAATAGACCAGCAGGGCTTCGTACTTATATGTTAGTTTGTGTAGGTGCGACTTTAGTAATGCTTACAAATCAATTTATTTATGAGGAGTATGGAAATATTGGTGACCCAGCGAGATTAGGCGCACAAGTGATTAGTGGTATTGGCTTTTTAGGTGCAGGGACAATTATTGTTACAGGAAGAAATCGTGTGAAAGGATTAACAACAGCAGCGGGACTTTGGGCTGATGCTTGTATAGGAATTGCGATTGGAAGTGGCTTTTATTTGGGAGCAATGATTGGTTGTAGTTTGATTTTCTTTGTTATGTCCATGTTATACCGTTTTGATACAAGAATGACAGCAAATACAAAAGTAATAGATTTATATTTAGAATTTAATGAAATGTCAGATTTAGGAAATTTTATTTCTTATATAAAGGAACATGGAATGAAATTGTCAGATTTAGAAATGGCAAAATCAAATAAAGTAGGTGATGTTGGAATTGCAGTGCTTTTAACATTAAAAATGGAAAAAAAGAAAGCCCATGCAGAAATTATTCAAATGTTGTCATTAGCAAAAGGCGTTCTGTATATTGAGGAATTATAATATTCTTATTTTGAAGAATATGTGAATTTTAAGAAAACACTTTTCTTTTTGTTAAATTTGTGGTATGATGTCAAAAGTTTGTATAGAAACAAAAGTATGATACAAAAAAGAGATGGAAAACTTACATTAAGACAGAAAGGATTTAAAATTATGAGAAAGAAAATAATGGCAGCATTACTTGCTGGAGTAATGGTATTAGCAGTTGGTTGTGGTGGCAAAGGAGAAAGTGGAAATGTTACTCTTGGAGAATATAAAGGACTTACTTTAACAAGTGTTTCTCAAGCAACCGTAGATACAGAGGTAAATGCTATTTTAGAAAGTTATACAGAATTTGTAGAAGTAGACCGTGCTGCAAAAGAAGGAGATACTGTAAATATCAACTTTGT
>CALASV010000208.1 GCA_937888895.1 uncultured Clostridia bacterium
CTCTCGTAGCTTCACATCGAATATAACCTGACTGATTCAATGTAGCTGCCGATACTTTATCTCCTACTTCTTTATCTACAGGAATACTCTCCCCTGTCAATGCCGACTCATTCACTGCACTATGACCTTCTATTACAACAGCATCGACTGGAATTTGTTCCCCTGGACGAACTACAAATATATCTCCAATAATCACTTGCTCTATCGGAACAACTTGTTCTACTCCATTTTTTACAACCGTTGCTGTTTTTGGTGCTAATTTCATCAGCCCTTTTAAAGCATCTGTTGTTTTTCCTTTGGAACGAGCCTCTAACATTTTTCCAACTGTAATCAATGTTACAATCATTGCTGCTGATTCAAAATAAAATTCTTTATGAAGATAATGATGTGCCTCCATTATATTGCCTTTTACAACAACATCAGACATGACAAATAAAGCATAAGTACTATAAACAAACGCTGCTCCTGAACCAAGTGCCACTAATGTATCCATATTGGGAGCACCATGAAACAAACTTTGAAATCCATTGATAAAAAACTTTTGATTGATTACCATAACAATAATCGTTAATAGTAATTGTATCAAACCTAATATCATTGGATTATCAGCTAATATACTTGGAAGTGGCCATCCCCACATTAAATGCCCCATAGACACATACATAAGGACTGCTAAAAATCCAAGGGAAGCAAACAAACGCCGTTTTAATACAGGAGTTTCTCTATCTACTAACATATCATCTCCTGCTCTGCTTTCTGTTGCCTTTGCCTCAGTTCCTTTTTTAGAAGCACCATACCCTGCCATTTCTACTGCCTTTATAATAGCTTCTGGACTTGCTGTACCAGAAACACCCATCGAATTTGTCAAAAGACTGACTGAACAAGAAGTAACTCCTTCGACTTTTGATACTGCCTTTTCTACTCTGGCACTACAAGCAGCACAACTCATACCAGTGACTTGATATTGCTCCATTCTATCCCTTCTTTCTCATACAACTGTTAGTTACTTCTAACTATTATAACATATTTCTTTTGAAATGCAATGCAATTTTAATCATTATTCCATAAGTCATTCCTATGTACTAAAAATTTGCAAACTTGCAATGTTGATTTTTTTTCGTTTTATGTTATAATTTAGCACGGAAATTGTTTTTAAAATAAGTTATGGGAAGTTTTAGAAAACTTAGCGAACATGATTTTTACGTTTTATTTAATGCTTTGACGAAGGGAGTTAACAATTAATGAATGTTGTATCTTTTTTTTCAGGTGCAGGTGGACTTGATTTAGGATATTGTTTTGCAGGACATAACATTATTTGGGCAAATGATTTCGATGAATATGCAGTAAAAACTTACAATGAAAATATCGGAAAATTTTCTAATCATACTGCTATTTGTAATGATATCGTAAAATTACTAGATGTAACAAAGGAAGAAATTGACAATATTATTCCAGATTGTGACATTATCATTGGAGGATTTCCTTGTCAAGGATTTACAATTGCTAACCTTGCTAGAAGCATGGAAGATGACCGTAATTTTTTATATCTTCAATTATTAAAAGCTATCTCAGTAAAACAACCTCCTTTTTTTCAACTAGAAAATGTAAAAGGTTTAGAAAATATTGATGAGGGGGCTGTTCTTCCAATGATAATTCAAGATTTAGAAAATGCTGGAACAGAAAAATCAAAATTTTTCCCAAGTAATGGAAAAGGGTATCGTGTTTATTATAATGTTTTAAATGCTTATGATTTTGGTGTTCCTCAAAATCGAGAACGAGTCATTATTTTAGGTATTAGAAATGATATTCCTATTGGAACATTAGCAAATCATATTAGTGACAAACCAATCGATAGCAAAAAACCATCCAAACGACTTCTTATTAATGCAACTCATCATATAAAATCAACAGAGGAAGAACCACAACCTTTAAAAAATAAAATTAATCTAATGTACGAATTATGGAAAAATAAAGAAAATGTTATCCATCATTTTTCATCTCAAGATAAATGTTATCGTGTTACCAATCTTAGAGATGCTATTGGCGACCTTCCTTTAAATTATTCCGAAAACTGCCCTTTTCATAATCATACAGGTAGTGCTTGTAAAGTAAATATTAAAAATAGAATGGGAAATCGTCCTACTGATTGGGAAAAACGAGCACCAACTATTATGGGACGAGGTAGTGGAACAGGTGGTCCATTAATACCACCACATCCAGAACAACATAGACGACTTTCTATAAGAGAAGTTGCTAGAATCCAAACTTTTCCAGATGATTTCGTTTTTGAAGGTACAAATTCTGCTTGTTATAGGCAAATTGGAAATGCTGTTCCAGTATTACTTTCGTATAATATTGCAAAAATATTTAGTGAATATGAATCATCACTACAATAGAAAATAATCTATATGTTATAATGACTAACTCTACCTTACTGTTAAACATTTTTATAATTCATGTAACAATAAGGTAGAATTTTTAGTACTTATCCATATATTATAACTCTTTTAATTGTTTGATAGAACTTATAATTGCTGTTTTAACATTGTCTTCAAATATTTTCATCTGGGTACTATTAATCGCATTCGTAAGTAATATATCTATTTTATAAAAAGGATGTTCATATTTTTGCATAAAATCAATTAATTTTACCCAATCCATTCGCAAATTATTATTTTCCCATCTATACCATACAGATTCAAATTTTTTTTCATCTTTTTCGTATAAATCAAAAATCGTTTTTCTAAAACTTACATTAGGTATTAGATAAAATGTAATTTTATAATCTGATTTTAATACTAAATATAAATCTTCTTCATAAACATAATTCATAAAAAGTATCAATCTTTTATAAAATTCTTTTTGAACATCCCGTTCAATAATAACATCAAATACATGTTCGCGTAATTGTTTTCCAGAACCTAATCCTTTTTTTCTATCTCCTATCGTATCTAACTTTTCATCAGGAAGAATATTTTTAAATAATGCTCTAAACGATAAACTACCAACATTAACTTCTTTATTTAATGATTTATAATTTTCTATCGGATAGTTATGAAGTTCTATTTCACGATAGATTTCTTTTAATTCTAATGATTCTAATTCATTTTTTAGACTTAGTAGATTCTCTGCATTCATATGACCATATTTGTCATCTAAGTAATTTAGGTTGTTATTTTTCATATTAATCATTCCTTCTAAATTCATTATAACATGGTAAATCTATTTTTTTAAACTATTAAAGGTTTGAAAAAATAAGTTTTATACATTATAATTAGTTTGTGTCCTCGTAGCTCAGTAGGATAGAGCAATCGCCTCCTAAGCGATAGGTCGGCAGTTCGACTCTGCCCGGGGACGCCATATAAAAATAAAACTTGCATTATGCAAGTTTTTATTTTGTTTTAATACTATTAATTAGATTTTCGTTATGATAGATTGTTATTCCCTTAGGAATAATTTCTATTTCATAGTTATCATCATATACTTCTTCTCCATCGATGTTACATTTGAATTTTATTGGAGATTTTATTGATAATTTATTAGTTTTAAAATATTTAACATGTTTTGATTTTTCATGTTTACCTTTTTTCATTTCAAGGATTAGTTTTAACATAGAAACTTTATTCAATCTTTTTACAACATATACTTCTAATTCTCCATCTTGAAGATTACTTGATGGTCCTATATTGTAACCACTTCCATAATATGAACCATTACATACTGCTATTGTTGTAAAGTTATCTACAATTAATTCTTCGTTACAATGAACTTCTAATTTACGACATTTATATTTGAAGAAATTATAAACAAGAGCAATATTATATTTTTGTTTCTTTGGGATTAGTTTTGTTTTAACAACATTTTTATTATTAGCAACATCGGCATCTATACCGAAACAAGCTGTATTAATAAAGTACTTATTGTTTATTTTTACAATATCACATTTATTGTATTCTTCTTTAAATTGTCTTTTTACACTTTTATAGAAATCATTACCTGTGCCGTATGGAATGAAGCCTAGAATATTTTTTGTTCCTACTAGTTCATTAAGTGTTCTGTTGATAACTCCATCTCCACCAACAGGGATAATTATATTTTCAGAATCTTTATACTTTCTTACAATATCTTCTGTATCACAAGTAGGACTATTTGCTTCTATTATGTAATCTATCTTTTCTTTTTTACAATAACTGTCTATTCTTTTTGAGACTTCATCTAAATGCTCTTTTAATGTAAAACTATTAAGTATAAATATATGTCTCATACTACCACCTATATTTAGTATATCATAAAAAAAACTCTATTAAGTTAGAGTTTTTTATATGTTGTAATTTCTTCAACTATTTGAGTATCTTCTTCTAAAATTGGAGTATAGATTAAGAACTCATTCCATTTTACTAATTCATTTTTAGTTTCTTCTTCTAATTTAGTAAATGCTTGAATGAATCTTTTTAAAGCATTTATTTGTTCTGTTAATCTTGTTCCTTTAATTGTTTTTTTATATAAATTACTACCTTTTTCAAATACTGATGATTTTCCACTTGCCAATGTAACTATTAATAAGAATAGTGAGAATAACATTACAATGTATGATATTAACATCGGAGATTGTTCTGTTATAGCATTAGTCATATTTAAACCTGTATCAGTTTGTTGAATATTTAAATAACATAATGCAATTAAGAAAATTATTATTAATACTGCTATAGTTATTTTTCTTTTTAGCAATAGCTTTTTTAATGTTGATGTTCCCTTTTTCTTAACATAACCTGAATTGATTGCTTCTTGTATTACTGATTCTTTCCAAAGATTGTAGTTATCAATTGTTTTGTCGTTAAGATATTCAAAGAATTTTTTATCACTTTCTGTTAAGTTTAAGTTATGAGGATTTTGAATTATTTCATCATTTACTATTTCTATAAGGCTATTTTTTTCATAGTATAAAAGTGTTGCTGCAATATCTTTTTCCTCTTCAAGTTCTAGATTAATTAAGAAACTCATTAAAGCTGGAGATACTCCTTTTAGTTTTTCTTTGTAATAATCTATTCCATCAGCTTTTAAGTATGCTGTATTTGCTTTATTATTCTTATAATTTTTATATTGAGAATATATGTATAATAATTGAAATGGAATTGATATTAATAGTGATATTTTGATAAGTTCTGGTTCAAATGCACTTTTATTTTTTTCCACATCAGAAAAAGGAAAAATAAATACAAAGTGGATTACAAAAGGAATAAAAATTAAGAATAATATATGATTGAATAAATCGATAAAAGTAAAACTGTTTTTGATTGTTGAGTTTT
>CALASV010000209.1 GCA_937888895.1 uncultured Clostridia bacterium
CCAGTAACAACAATACCAATTAATGCTAAAATAGCAGAAATACCAGCCGTATGGAAAGTTTCTGCTCCAAATTTTTGATAAGTGATAAGCGTACTGTCATCATTTATAATTAAATCTGCACCTTGCAAACCGATGAAAGCAATAAATAAGCCAATACCAACTGATACAGCATATTTTAATGTCATAGGAATCGCATTAAAAATAGCTTCACGCACATTTGTTACAGAAAGAAGGATAAAAATCAAACCTTCACAAAATACTGCTAAAAGAACTGTTTGAAAAGGAACACCCATACCAAGACAAACCGTATAGGTAAAATAGGCATTTAAGCCCATACCGGGTGCTAATGCAAACGGATAATTTCCTAAAAATGCCATAAGAAAGCAACCAATTGTAGCAGAGATTGCTGTGGCAAGAAAAACCGACTCGTTTGACATACCAGGTACTATGCCAAGCATACTTGGATTAACAGCAAGAATGTAGGCCATTGTCATAAACGTTGTGATACCAGCAAGAATTTCAGTTTTGACTGTAGTTTTGTTTTCACTAAGTTTAAACCATTTTTCAAGCATAAAAAGAACCTCCTTAGTAATAAAAGTTTTAAATTTCTTTATAATAAAAGTCTAGCAAAAACAAAAAAAAGTGTCAAGAAATTCTCATAGTTTTTGGACAGGTTTCATATAAATGAAAAAAGACAAAGTTTAGGAGGCAGTATGCAGGAGAGTACAAGAAATAGGAAATTAATTGGTAGTGTATTGTTATTAATTTTACTATCTGCATTAATTATTATAAAAGGTAATGATGGCGAAACTGCACTATCGCCCACTCCCACACCTGAGGTTCCTTTGGTATTAGAAAATGTATGGTTATCTCATATAACAGAAAAAGATATTTTTGTATTGCATAATGGAGAACAACATTCTTATAATTTAAAGCAACCTTTAGAGACAACAATTGGAGAATGTATTATTGATTTAATAATAGAACAAGGTTATGTAACAAAAATAACAGTAAAGCAAGATAAAATAACAGCAAAAGTATTACGTATTGGAGAAGATTTTGTAGAATTAGAAGGATATGGATGTCTTCCTGTTGCTAACAGTAGTCGAGTCTATCAAGTGTATAATGAAATTGTGGAAAAAAAATGGATTGATGTATTAGTAGGTTATACAACATCTTCTTTTGTAATATCTGGAAATACAGTTTGTGCTGTTCTAATAGAAAAACCAGTTTCCGTGACAAATATTCGTGTATTGCTTCAAAATTCTTCTTATGGGGGATATTATCATGAAACATTAGAGTGTGGAAGTGAAATGAAATTTTATTTAAGTGATGGAAGTGAAAAAACAAAATGGTATGAGCCACAAGATAAAGTAACAGTGACAACGGAATTGGTAGAGGTGTATGGTGGAAGAATTTATATTGGAACAGAAAAAGAAGAAGGAAAGCTTTCTCTATTTAATGTAAAAAGAGCTGTTGGAGTGCCTTCTTATCGAGGAACAATAGAAATTGTCGTTGCAGAAGGAAAACTACTCGTTATCAATGAACTTTCTTTAGAACAATATTTGTATGGTGTGCTTCCAAGTGAAATGCCAGCAAACTTTGGAACAGAGGCATTGAAAGCACAAGCAGTTTGTGCTAGAAGTTATGCATGTAATCAATTACTTGCGAATAATTATTCTGCTTATGGTGCTCATGTAGATGATAGTATGAATTGTCAAGTATATCAAAATTATGGGGAAAATGAGGAAGCAATTGAGGCAGTGAAAGCTACTTTTGGAAAAATAATAGAAAAAGATGGAAAGTATATTACAACCTATTATTTTTCTTGCTCTTATGGGCATACATCAAGTAATACAGATGTATGGAGTGATACAACTGGGTTAGTATTAAATGGAGTTGTGCAGGCCAAGGAAAAAGTAACAGAATCTTTGACAGAAAATAAAGCATTTGTCACATTTTTCAATAGTGATAGAACTTGGTATGATGAAGATTCGGTTTGGTTTCGTTGGAATACAGTGATTGGTTCGGAATTAGAAGAAAAAATTTTGGTAAGATTGCAGGAGAGACAAAAAGCAGTACCTGATATGATTTTCATAAAAACGGGGGAAGACAAAAATGGAATGCATTTTGTACAAGGAAACCCAGAAAAGTTTGGGAAATTGAAGGATATTATTGTAGTAGAACGAGGAGAAAGTGGGATTATTAAAAAGTTGTTACTTGTAGGGACAGAAGCATCGTATTTAATTCAAAAAGAATATAATATAAGATATATATTAGCTCCTGTAAATACAGTGTATTTGAAAGATGGAAGTACAACAAGTAATATGACATTACTTCCAAGTGCTTATTTTACAGTAGAAAAGGAAGGTAATAGCTTTAAAATTTTAGGTGGAGGACATGGACATGGCGTTGGTATGAGCCAATATGGAGCAAGATATATGGCATCCCAAGGGAAAACGTATGAAGAAATTTTGAAACACTTTTATGAGGGGACATCATTAGTTTATTTGTATCAATAAAATAAAACAAGCAATCTTCGGATTCAAAGATTGCTTGTTTTTTATTTGCGAGAAAATAAGGAGTGTGTTGCTTGGATTACTTCTGGGTGAGATAAAATCATATTGATTTCTGCACCAATAAAGAGAATAAACATACAAAAATATAACCAAAGCATGGAAATGGCTATTGCTGCAAGACTTCCATAAGTGTAGGAGTAGTTGCCCATATTGTCAATATAGTAAGAAAATAAGTAAGAAAATAAAAGCCAACCACCTGCTGCAATAATAGCTCCCGGAAGTTCTCTAAAAAAGCTAGATTTTCTGTTTGGTAGTACTAAATATACCATAAGGAAAAATAAAGTAAGTATTGCCATTGTGAATAAAGAACGTAAATTAAGTACCATCATAGCTAAATTACGAAAAATAGGAAGTTGTATCATAATAAATTCATATAATTGATTACCAAATACTAAAAGGACAAGCATAAGTATTAACAAAATGGCAAAAACAAGTGTATAAAAAGCAGAAATTCCTCGTAAAATGAAGTAATTTCTTGTTTCTTTATGATGATATACAGCGTTTAATCCTTTAGAAAGAGCAACTATGCCATTAGAGGCAGACCAAAGAGCAGCGATAACAGAAACAGAAAGTAATGTACCTGATGATTTTTGTATCAATTCATTGAGAATAGTTTGTAAAAGTGTAGTGATACTCTCAGGAATAATACTGTTAGCTAAAAGTCCTAGGTCGTCAATAGAAAAAGGAAGATAATTCAGTAATGTTAATAAAAACATAAGAAATGGAAAAATAGCTAGTATAGTAAAAAAGGCAGCTTGGGAAGCGAAGGCTGAAATGGAATCATCTCGAAGCTTTGTAGTAAACGCTCGGATGAGTTGAATACAGGATAGTAACATAAAAATACTCCTTAAAAATAATTAATTATCTTGGTTTTTTCTTATTATAACATAAACTAAAGCAGAAACAAGAGGAAAAATAAATTCAAAGATGGTGGAATTTAAGAGTACATCACTTTACAATTTTTGAGTATATAAAAGTTGTAAAGTGATGTTTTATAATATAGAAAATTAGTCCAAAATTTCAGCCAAATTAATATAAAAATCTTCATAAATTCCAACTTTAACAGTATCATTGAAAGTATATTCTAGTGTTTCTTTTGATTCAAAGTTATAAACGATAATACGATTCTTCATAGGGTCTACAATCCAGTATTCTCTTACTCCAGTATTACGATATTTAAAAAGTTTTGTATGATAATCCATTTGTATACTACTTGGTGATACAATTTCAATAATCCAATCAGGAGCACCTACACAGCCTTGTTCTGTGATTTTAGATTTATCACAAATGACAGAAATATCAGGTTCAACATAAGTTTTATTATCTTTATTTAAAAATACAGCAAATGGAGCAGGAACTACTTTACAAGACCCCTTTTTTGATTTGATGTAATGATTGATGGTAGTAGATAATTCTACAACAAGAGTTTGATGTTTAAACGTAGGAGGAGCCATATAATAGATTTGTCCATCAATTAGTTCAGCTCGTTCCCCTTCTGGTAAATTGTAAATGTCTTCTGTTGTATAAACTAATTCTTTGCGTAATGCCATAAAATCCACTTCCTTTCTTTGTTATATTATATTATAATTTAATTATGCTGTAAAATCTTTTTTTAAAGTAAAGAAAAAATTATGTAAAAGAGGAAAAACAAATGGAAAATTTTCATGATTTTTTAATGAGAGAATTAAAGGAAAGAGGGATTCAAACAGCTACCGTTCTTTCTGTGAATAAAATAGTTGCATTAAGACCGAGTGAAGTATCAGAAGTCATTATTTGTATGTCAGAAAAAGATTTAGAAAATGTGGATAGAATAAGTCGTGCTAAGTGGGAAGAAGTTTTTAGTGAGATTGGTGGAAAGTATTATGCTCAGTATGGAACTAAAGAGAAAGTAGACCCTCAAATACTTAGTGAAATTGCAATACATAACGAGAATTTTGTTGCAGAGGGAGAACATGAAGTAGTTTTTGAAGGACAAATTTTAGTGCCAACAATGAAAACAATTTATAATAAAAGAATCAGAAGAGATGAAGCATTTGTTGCATATTTAGCTAAAGTGATTATGTTTTGTTAGTTTGGGAAAATATATTTTTATATTTGACAAATCGTATACAAGATAGTATTATAATAATAGAGGTGGGAAATCCCACTGGTTGTTATGGAGGTGGTATTAATGGAAACATTAAAAGATTATATTGTTCATATTGATAGTAAAAAGAGAGTAACACTACGAGGTGCGACATACCAATATTATAATGTAAAAGAATATAATAATGGTTGTATTATATTAGAACCTCGTGAGTTAGTTGTTCCAGAAACTATTTCTTCTAGAACACTGGAAGATATGGATAAAGCAATTAGCAATTTTAAAATAGGTTCTGTATCGCCAGTGATAGATTTATCTGATTTTTAATGGAGAAATGTTATGGGATATAGGATACGAATGGGTATTCCAGAGATGCAGGAACTTTGGGATGATTTACAGCAAAAATATCATACAGGAATAATCAATAAGGACGAAGAAAAGTTATATAAGAAATGGGGAAATGCACTTAAGAAATTAACAATAGACCCTTTTTACCCAAGTTTACAAACACATGAAATTTCACCATTATCAAGATTATATTTTAATCCTGAAATATTTACCCCTTCAGCTATGCCTCCATGAGCAAACACTCCGATTTTTCCGGTATTGGTGCTTGGTAATGAAAGCTTTGAATTATGTATAGCCGTTATAATTGTATTTTCACCAGCAAGAA
>CALASV010000210.1 GCA_937888895.1 uncultured Clostridia bacterium
TATATAACCTTGTCCTCTTCCTCCTTGCCTGTGCTTGAAGGGAAAGGTGCATGTGACTGATTACAAACAACTCCATTATCCGATGCAATTTGCTTTAATTTTCTTGCAAAAGCCAAATAATCCTTCGATTGTAATGGATGACCTGATGTAATCAAACATTTGTTTTCCCAATCATATTGTGCCATCGCAAACATAGAAAAATCAAACGCATCAAAACCTGCTTTCGCTACTAATTCCACTGCTTTTTCTTCTCCGACATGCTTTGCAATCGAAGCAATTTCTGTTGAAATTTTCATTTTATACCACTCTCCTTTTTCATTTTTTCTTCATTATCATCATAACATATTTCTACATTAATGCAAAATAAAAACTCTAAAAGTTTTTTATTATAACTTTTAGAGTCCTTACTTTTACTCAAATAAACATTCGTAATTTACCTCACTACTTACTCATAAACTCAGGTTGTTCCTTCTGCTTCCAGACAACTTTTCCATTGATAATTGTCGCATAAACGTAAGACGCTATTTCTAAAGGATTTCCTTTATAAATCACAATATCTGCATCTTTCCCAACTTTCAAACTTCCTACTCGATGTGCTACTCGACAAATTCGTGCTGCATCAATCGTAATCGCTCTAAGTGCTCCTTCTTGAGTCATACCTTCCTTTATTGCAAGTCCTGCACATAATGGCAAATATTGAATCCGAGACACTGGATGGTCTGTTGTCAACGCAACTAATACTCCTGCATTTTGCAAAATACCAGCTGTTTTAAAATCAGAAAAACTAACTTCTTCTTTATTTCTAGAAGCTAACGAAGGTCCTACAATGGCAGGATAACCACTTTCCACAATTTCCTCGGTAATCAAATGTCCTTCGGTACAGTGGTCTAACGTCAAATCTAAATCAAACTCTTTTGCAATACGAATTGCTGTCAAAATATCGTCTGCCCTGTGTACATGAGCTTTTAAAGGAATCTTTTTTTCAAAAACATCTCGATAACATTCCATAGAAAAATCGTTCGAATTATTTCCTTCGAAATATTGACGAGCTTTAAATAATTCCTCCCGAATCAAAGAAGCAATACCCATTCTAGTAGAAGGAATATTTCCATTCATTCCATAAGTAGTCATTGGATTTTCACCAAATGCTATTTTCATTGCAGATGGAGCAAGTACAATCATATCATCTATACAACGTCCCTCTGTCTTTATAAAAGCAAGCTGTCCACCGATTGCATTAGAACTTCCAGGTCCTACCATCACTCCTGTAATACCTGTAGCAATTGCATTATGAAAAGCACTATCCATTGGATTAATAGCATCTATCGCACGTACATACGGTGTTACTGGATTTGTTCCTTCATTAGAACTATCAAATTGCCCTGTTTTCTTTTCTTCACAAATGCCAATATGACTATGAGCATCAATAAACCCAGGAAATACATTCATTCCCTCTGCACAAATGACTTGCATACGTTCCGTTTTTGTAATCTTTTTTGCAATTTTTACAATTTTGCCATCTTCTATCAATAAATCAGCATAGATGGGACTATCCAATTCCATTGTATATAACAATCCATTTTGAATTAAAAGCATGAAAAAATTACCTCCTTATAAAAAAACTTAGTGTGAATAGTTTTCCATAAATGAGACAAACTATACTTACAAACTTAAGGAGGTAAAAAAACATGAACTATTACAACGACAACAACAATAACAACCAGAAGAATAACAACAACAGAAACAACCAGAATCAGAAAAACAATAACAATAATAACAATCAGAACAATAACAACAATCAAAAGAATAATAACAACAATAACCAGAAAAATAGATAATACTTGTTCTATTTTTAGTTTTTTGTAATTGAAGCTATGAAAAATAAGCCAAGTAGTAAAACAATAAGTTACTGCTTGGCTTGTTTTCATTTATAATTTTCTCTGATAAGCTATGATAATAGCTTTTCAGTTATGAGTAAATATAAATTCCGAATATACACTTAACTTAAATCTTATTTCCTGCAAATTGTGTCATATACAAATCGTAATATCTTCCTTTTTGTTTTAACAATTCTTCATGATTTCCTAATTCCACTACTCTACCTTGGTCCATAACAACAATTTTATCAGCATCTCGAATCGTAGAAAGTCGATGAGCAATAATCAAACTTGTTCGATTTTTCATGAGTTTTACCATTGCATCTTGAATTTTTTTCTCTGTTCTAGTATCGACAGAAGAAGTTGCTTCATCTAAAATAAGGATCTTTGGATTGGCTAATACAGCTCTTGCGATTGCCATCAACTGTCGTTGCCCGTGAGAAAGTCCTGCCCCTGCCTGTTTTAAAAATGTTTGATATTGTTTTGGTAATCGTTCAATATACTTTCTAATATGGCTCATTTGTGCAGCATTCACCATTTCTTCATCACTAGCTTCCAAATTTGCATATTTAATATTTTTTTCAATTGTATTAGAAAATAATACAGTATCTTGCAATACAATAGCAATATTCTTACGCAATACATCACGTTTAATGTCTTGAATATTTACACCATCAATTAAAATTTCACCGGAGTCTACAGGATAAAAACGCATCAATAAATTTACTACTGTTGTTTTACCGCTACCTGTGGAGCCAACTAATGCAATTTTTTGCCCCGGTTTTACTTCTAAGTTAAAATTGTGGAGTACTTTTTTCCCAGAAATATATGAAAAATCAATATTTCGGAAAGAAATTTCTCCTTTGATATTGTCCATTTCTTGCTTACCACTATTATCTTCATCTGGTTGGTCAAGTAAAGCAAATACTCGTTCTGCACCTGCAACAGCCGTTTGAATTGTTCCATATAATTGTGCAATTTCATTGATTGGTCTAGAAAATTGCTTTGCATAAATAATAAAAGCTGAAATTGTACCAATCGTAATCAATCCCGTATAAGCAAAGTATCCACCAAAAGCTGCTACAATAACAAAACTAATATTAGAAATACAGTTCATAATAGGTCCCATCGAACCACCTAAAATTTCTGCTTTAATACTTACCTTTGCAAGTTCATCTGATGTTTTACGAAATTCCTCTATCACATCTTCTTGTTTATTATAAGCAACAATTGACTTATATCCTGTAATCATTTCTTCGGAATGACCATTTAATTGCCCTAAAATAGCAGAACGCTTACGATAAACTTTTCTCATAACCGTAGACATTTTTTTTGTTACTACTACCGTAAGAATTACGGTTACAAGTGTAATTAACGTCAACTGCCAACAATACAAAAACATAATTGTTACTGTTCCAATTACAGTAAGCACACCTGATACTAACGAACCTAAACTTTGAGAAATTGTATTTGAAACATTTTCTACATCATTTGTCATACGGCTCATAATATCACCATTTGAGTGTGTGTCTAAATATTTAATCGATAAATAATCAATTTTCTTAAATAAATCATGACGCATCTGTTTTACAATACTTTGACTTAACCTTGCAGCAAGTAATGATTGAGAAAGCGTAAATAATACATTTGCAATATAAACAACAAGTAGTATTCCAACACAAATATATAATGTATCCCAATTTCTTTCTGCAATAGAATCAATTGCCTTTCCTTGCAACGAAGGAGCAAACAAACCTGCCAGTGTTACACATACTACAGAACTAAGCAATAAAATTAAAAGCTTCTTGGACTTTTTAAAATATTGTAACAATCGCATGATTGTACTTTTTACATTTTCTGCTTTTTCTACCGTTTGTCCCATCGCTCTCCCTGGAGGACCTCCTGGTCTTCCACGAAAATTAACAGTAGGTGCTTGATTACCATCTTTCGAACCTCCTGTTCGATATTGTGTTACTACTTTTTCAGGTGCTTTCTCAAATCCTTTTGGAAGATTCATCTTTATTTCTCTCCTTCCTTCATCTGCGACTCATAAATATCTCGATAAATATCAGAAATTTGCAATAACTCCTCATGCGTTCCCATCGCACAAATTGTACCATTATCTAGTACTGCAATTTTATCTGCTCCTTTTATCGAAGCAATACGCTGTGCAATTATAATCTTGGTAGAGCCGCTAAGCTCTTCCTTAAAGGCTTTTCTTATCATTTTTTCTGTTGCTGTATCAACAGCGCTTGTGCTGTCATCAAGGATTATAATTTTAGGTTTTTTCACAAGGGCTCTTGCTATACAAAGTCTTTGCTTCTGACCGCCTGAAAGATTATTTCCACCCTTATCAAGAACGGTATCATATCC
>CALASV010000211.1 GCA_937888895.1 uncultured Clostridia bacterium
ACCCTTCTTCATTTCACCGCCGTACCATGTATTTAAGATAACCTGTTCTCTGCTTGTGATGTTGAATGCAACAGCAGTTTCAGAGTTAAGACCTAATTCTTTGAAGTTGTCAACTTTAGCTTTAGAAGCGTTGTAAACAACGAAATCTGGTTCAAATGTTGCAAGTTCTTCTGCAGATGGCTGAATGAACATGTTCTTAATGAAATGAGCCTGCCAAGCAACTTCAACGATGAAACGAACTGCCATTCTAGTATCAGCGTTAGCACCACAGAAAGCATCTACAACGAAAAGTCTCTTGTTAGAGAGTTCTTTTACAGCAATGTCCTTTAATGTAGCCCAAACATCTTCAGAAATAGGGTGGTTATCGTTCTTGTATTCAGCAGATGTCCACCAAACAGTATCTTTGGAGTTTTCATCCATAACGATGTACTTATCTTTAGGGGAACGACCTGTATAGATACCAGTCATAACGTTAACTGCGCCAAGTTTTGTTACCTGACCTACTTCATAACCTGTTAAGTCAGCCTTTGTTTCTTCTACGAATAATTCTTCATAGGAAGGATTAGATACGATTTCAGTGCTACCTGTAATGCCATACTTTGTTAAATCAATGTTTGCCATTTTAAATTATAAACCTCTTTTCTTTAATATTTTAACAGAATGTCCAAAGACACCCATGTTAATTTACCACATTATACAGGATAGGGAGTGCTTTCGTCAATATTGTAAATTGAAAAATATCTATAAAATAGTAGGATTTTGTTGTTGTTAAGTATATTATAAGAATGATGAGTGAGAAAGGGAGAAAAACATGATAAAAAATAATAAAAACAAAGCACAAGAAGTATTAAATGCTATGTTACTTCCAATAAAAGAAGTAAAAGAAAATATTATTGCAAATAAAAATTTAACACAACTACATAAAAATAGTTTATTACAGATAGTATGTGATTTTGAAACTTATCAGAATAGGTATGATTATAAAGAAGCGTTAAAAACGATAGCACAACTGATGCAACCGTATCAAAATAAAACACAGTCTGTAGTATGCCAAGATGGGAAACAAATAGAAATGCCCATAGGTACAAAAACAATGCCATATCTTATAAAGCAAGTATTATTTTATATTGTAGTAATGTGTAAAAAATATCACAATATCAATCAAAAAGAAATATTAGCAATATTAAAAGAAAATGGCGTAATCGTTTCACATAATTTTTTTAGTGGAAATTTACCAGTAACACCAACGCAATATATTCAGATGATAAAGCATACTCAAACAGAGTGTCCGATAAAATACAAAGGGAAAAAAGAGGGGAAATTAGGTGTTGCAATTAAACATTTAGCATATCAGGCAGGAAAATATAATAATTTTGTAGATATTTTTGGTGGTAGTGCTTCAGCAACATTAGCTGTAAGTAAACGAAAAGGGGTTACTTATGTTTATAATGAAAAAAATGAAGTGCTTTATCATTTGATAAAGATTATTTCGGATGAAAAAAAGTATATACACTTGATAGATGCTTTAAATAGTTTAAAACTGGATTTAGAAGGGAAAGGAGAATGGCTAGAAGATATCGATTGGGACGAAGAAATAGAACTGTATTATTCTTCCAAACGAAACAATGATAAAAAAGAAGCCATTATAATTTATGATAATGTATCAAATATCGATTTAGAATTTTCAGAAGTTATTTCTTATATGAAAGAAATAAAAAGAGATGTATTAGAAGAATCGGAGGAGTTTAAACTTTTTTTTGAAGATAAAATATATACAAAAAAAGAATTATTAGAAGAAATTTTTATTGATTTAGGTTCTAATTATATGAAAGATGCAGGTTTATTTATGAGTTTTTTGTATCATTTTAGACTGATTCATTATTATTCTGGTAAAAAAATGGATTCCTTAGTAGGAACTGTATATAAAGGGACGAAAGATACAATAGAAACTGTAACGATAAATCATCGTTTAGAACAATTTATGCAATATAGATTTTATAAGTATTATGCGTATTTTTTTAATTTGTTAAAAGAAGAAAATAAAGAGTATACAAAAGAGAAAGAAATCCTTTATGCTGTGGCAGAACTTTATATTCAATTTTTTCGATGTAATGGAGATGTTGGTGTTAGTTCTATTTTGAGAATGTTATATATACCAGAAGAAAAGAATAGTGTATCAAGTGATTGGAAACAGTTTTTAAGTCAAGATTTTTCAAAAACGATAAAAGAAGTTCATGATATTTTGAATCTCGTAGAAATAGAAAATAAAGAATATGATGAAATTGTTTCTATGTTTCAGAATAAAAAAACATTATTTTATTCCGATAGTCCTTATATTATGACATCAGATTATATAGATGAAGTAAATGGAGTATCTGAATTTACGAAGTTAGATATACAACGGTTAATTGATGGACTTTTTGGAAATTATTTTGCAACAGAATTAGGAGAAGATGTAGAAAAAAAGAGAAAAGAAATTGTAGCAACAAAGAAATTAAAAGTACAAAGTAATGACAAATTTATTTTTTCCTGTCGTGCGATAAAAAGTTTTCGCAATAACTCAAAAAATAAGAAAAAATTACAAAAAGATAATCAGATTATTTTGGAATATGTATTTGGTACATTTTTAGATTATGTAATACAATGTAATGCAAATTTGTATGTTTTAGCAATAGAAACGAAAGAACAGTCAGTAGTTGATTTGATAAAACAAAATAAAAAAGTAGAAATTATGATAACCAATTTTGAGATTTTTTCTTTTGAAGATAACTTGGCAGGAAAGGAAACAAAATTTGTTGTATATTCGTTTGAACAATTTTTCAAAATATTAACAGAAAATACAAATATGAAAATTGAGAAAGAAGGAATAAAGGAATTTTTTGTAAAATTTCAGAGGTACTAATTTATTGATTTTCTTATATCTTTTGTATGAATTATGGTAAAAAGAACTAAAGTAATTAAAAAAATCTTTTTAGTAAGAAAGAAATTATTATGGTTAAAAAGAGTAGAACTCCTTTAGAAGAAAGCTTTTTTTCGTTTATTCAAAAATTCATATACAAAATTTATTTTTATAGGATAAATTTTGTATATGGATTTTTTTTGAAAGAAAAGACTTGACTTTTTTAGAAGTTTGAGTGATAGATAGGACATCAAAAATAGGGGGGAGCTCAATTAAGTAAACGAAATATGAAATAAATAGTTATTGATGTTCGGTGTTGTCTGTATGTTCTAATGCATATTCAATACATTGAATGACTACTTTATTGAAAGACAGGTTATTTTCATTCGCCAATGTTTGAACCGTCTGAATTAAATCTTTTGGTAGTCGTAACGATTTGTTTTCATATTCGGTGTAGTCTTTTTTTAGTTTGAACATATGGGTTTACCTCCTGTTTTTGTTAATATTAGATATTGTAATTTATTTGAAAGTGTGTTAAAATATCACAAACATATTAGAAAATATATTATATATCTAATATGTTTATAATGTTTTTTAGAACAACTAAAGAGAAAAACATTTCTAGTCAAAAAATTATTTTTTGCAAACGGAGAAGTTCAGGTAAATCTATCAATTTTATAGGAGGAAAGGTTATGCGAAGAAACATTAGTAAAATGATGGCATGGTTATTAGTTTCTGGTCTTGTTACAACTTCTTCAGGAATTGTAGCATTAGCGAATGATAATAAGATTATTCTACCAGATTCGTTTGTAACCTCAACGAAGGAAGATACTAATGCAACCATTCTTAATTTAACTACTGATATAGTATCAGAAGATGGTACAATTGTAGTAGAAGAAGGAGAATGGAAGAAAATTGTAATTCCAAAGGAATTACAAGCAAAGAAAATTACATTGAAAAACAGTTCCGTCAAAGAATTAGAAGTGGAAAGTGGAACAAATTGTGTTTTAGAGGTAAAAGGTGGTACGATAGGCAATGTTATTGTTTCTGCTCCAAAAATCGAGACAATGGGACAAAAAGAAATTAACGAATTGTTAGCAAGTGGAAAAACTTCTACGGAAGTAGCTGAATTATATCGTGCTTATCAGAAGGAAAAAGCAAAATTAGAATCATTAGTACCAACGATTAGAACTGATGCAAAAACTTCAATTGGTACAATGAAAATTTCTGCTAGTGTTAGCTTAAATTTATCGAAAAATAATGTAGGAAATATTGTTGTACAATCAGTAGGTAATCAAGGCAAGATGAAAGTAGAGATTGCCAATTATACAGGTAGTGTTTCTGTAAAGCAGGAAAAAGAGGAAAAATTAGATAAAAATTTATTAAATCTTACATTAAAAGATTGTGTTTTAACGAGTTTAAATATGAATAGTACTGGTGGAGGTACTTGCTATATTAAAGAAAAAGGAACTTCTCAAATAGAAACCGTAGCAGTAACAGGTAATTCTAGAGTGAATTTTAATATTCCTATAGAAAAAATGACAGTAACAGAAAGTGCAGAAAATGCTTTTGTAAAGTTGTATGACGATGCAAAGGAAGTAGTAGTAGAAGGTACAAAGACAGAAATTATGGTATCTGCTTCTGCAACAGTAGAAAATGCCATCGTTAGTGGCGATAATGTAAAGATTTATGGACAGGGTAAGTTAAATGCAGCAGATATTACAGGAAAAGGGGCAAATGTATCTACATCGGGTACTAAAGTAGAAGGGGAAAATGATAAAACGGTGCCTCCAAATATACAAGCACAAATGCCAACTACAACACCTAGCAGACCAACAGCAACGCCAACACAGAAACCAAGTGTAACGCCACCTATCCCAACCGTACCAACAGAGAAACCGGGTGATTCTCAAATAGGTACACCAGGAGCATTAGTAACACCAACTCCACAACCAACAGAAACACCAACGGTTACACCACCAACTACTCCAGAATTAGAAGAGACTCCTGCAGAATATTTTGAATGGGAAGAAAATGAAGATGGTACAATTACTATTACTGGTATTTTAGATGAAGAAGAAGCCTTGAATAGTATTGTAGTGCCAAAAGAAATAGAAGGTAAAAAAATAACAGTAATTAGCAATTTATCTGGTGCTTATATGGTAGAACAAATTGTACTTCCAAATACAGTGATTACAGTAGAAGATTGGGCTTTCGATGACTGTTGGATTCTTAAAGAATTGTATGTTTCAGAAAGTGTAGAATATTTGTATGGATTTCCAAACAAAGGAGTGAGTTTTGGTAATATTAATGTGATAGTAGCAGAGAACAATAAAACATTTAAAAATTAATATTTTTAAGGAGGGATGAATTATGATTATAATAGTTGCTATTTTATTCGTCAAGAAAAATTGTAATACAAATTTATATTACTATATTAGTTTTGA
>CALASV010000212.1 GCA_937888895.1 uncultured Clostridia bacterium
TAATGAAAACTAATAAGTATGTAGAAGATTTAAAGAACAAATCCGAAGAAGAATTAGAAGCTATTATTCGTGAAAACTTCGATTTAAGACCAGCAGGTATTATTAAAATGCTCAATTTAAGAAGACCTATTTATAAACAAACTTCCTCTTATGGTCACTTTGGTAGAAATGACCTTAGTTTGCCATGGGAAGCACTTGACAAAGTAGAAGATTTGAAGAAATATTTATAATCGGTTCTTTTTCTCCTAGTTATATAATAAAACAAAACGGGTTCGCAATCGTAACTGCGAACCCGTTTTGTTAACCCACACGAAGCTTAAATTTTTGAAATGACTTTTCATCTGCTTCATCAATTTTTTCAATATTTGCACCTAATTTATATAATTTACCTTCAAAATTTTCATAACCACGTTCTATAAATTGAATCTGTTCTACTACGGTAAAGCCTTCTGCTACCAATCCAGCAATGACAAGTGCTGCACCAGCTCTTAAATCTGGTGCACAAACAGTAGCCCCTGTTACACCTTTGACACCATCTATAATTGCTGTATTTCCTTCTACCTTAATGGTAGCACCCATACGAACTAATTCATCTACATATTTGAAACGACTTTCAAACATACTTTCTGTTACAATACTTGTGCCTTCCGATAAAGCAAGTAATGTTGTAATCTGTGCTTGCATATCCGTAGGAAATCCCGGATAAGGTAATGTTTTTACATGAGTATGACCTAAACGCTTTGTCGCTACAACACGAACAGCATCATCAAATTCTTCTACAAATGCACCTATTTCTTCTAACTTTGCAGTAATCGCTTCTAAATGCTTTGGAATAACATTACGAATCGTAACATCTCCTTTTGTAGCTGCTGCCGCAAGCATAAATGTTCCTGCTTCAATTTGGTCTGGAATAATAGAATACGTACTACCATGCAATTTCTTTACACCATTGATACGAATAACATCTGTACCAGCACCTTTGATATTTGCACCCATACTATTTAAAAAGTTTGCTACATCAACAACATGAGGCTCTTTTGCTGCGTTTTCTAAAATCGTTTGACCTTCTGCCAAACAACTAGCTAACATAATATTGATGGTAGCACCTACACTAGCAATATCTAAATAAATATGACTTCCTATTAATTTTGTCGTTTCTGCAATAATCATACCATGCTGAATAGCAACATTAGCTCCTAGTGCTTCAAATCCTTTAATATGCTGGTCAATTGGACGATTCCCAATATTACAACCTCCTGGAAGTACTACTTGAGTTTTTTTGAAACGACCAAGCAGAGCACCAATTAAATAATACGATGCTCTGATTTTTCTAATATATTCATCATCTACTGCCATAGGATGTACATTAGCACTATTTATAATTACTGTATGTGCATCAACTCGCTGAATTTTCGCTCCAATTCCTTCAATCGCCTGTAATAATACATTGATATCTCGAATATTAGGTAAATTTTTTATACATACAGATTCTTCTGTCAAAACAGCAGCAGCTAAAATACCAAGTGCTGAATTTTTTGCCCCACTAATAACTACCTCTCCTGCCAGTGGCGTACCACCTTTGATTATATATTGTTCCATTTTTACACCTCGGTCAAAACCAAATACTATATTCTAAATTTTCTATAACAATTTTAATTTCTAACAAAACTATTATTTTAATAAAAACACTATGATAAGACTAATTAATACCAAGTAAATATACTCGATTCTATCGCATTTGTAAAGCATTTTTTATAATTAATTTATGAGCTTTTCCTTTATAATCCCTAGTATTTCTCTAAATTCTTACTTTGCATTAATAATCCGTTACCATTTGTTAAAATATAAGTAAATCTGCCACATTTTTATTTTCCTCTCTATTCAAAATCGAAAGAATATGTTAATATATTAATACTAACATTAAAAAGGAGATGCGTCATATGAATTTCATCAATTTTGAATCTATTCCAAGTGATATGGAAGGAAAAGTCAAACAAAATTTAAAGTTTAAAACAGGAAAATTTATCTGGCGCGTAAAATTTACCGCACCACTTGACCCTGCCAGTATAAATAATATGAACTTATATGTAACTGACACTTCAAATAATCCTTTAAAAACAGCTGTACATTACAATGCTCAAACAAATGAAATCGAGATTGAACCACTAGAATCTTATGCTAAGGACGCCTCTTATATATTGAATATTTCTAAACGAGTACGTTCCATTGGTGGTCAAACTTTAAAATCTGATACAGCGATACAATTTAGAGTATAACATTTTCTAAAATATCTTCTGGAAGAATAACTAATTGGTTTTCTTTCTGTATTTTACCTTGAGCTACCATTTCAAGCAATATGTTATTTCTCCTCGCTTCTGCATGTTGAAGCGTTGCTTTTATCAGTTGCATTACATAAGATAATGACGATTCCTTTCCATGAAATTTTACAATTTCATCAATTTTTTCCCAGAGGACTTTAGCTGCTATACTATCTATGCTATAGTCCTCTTTTGCTATATAATCATAAGCAAATCCCATTAATTCTTGCAATGTGTATTCTTGTAATAAAATTTGATTATAAAACAACACAGACCATTCTTTTTCCGATGACAATATTTTTTTCATTTCGATAAGAGAATCTTCTAAAAATAGACAAGTCTCTTTCTGATGGTCTCTAACAAAATCAACTAATTCTTTGATTGTTTGCTCTGTCATACTTCCTGCATGTTCCACAATGATATTACAATTTTTTAACTGACTTTGATACTCCCTGATTGATATTTGATTTAACTGTACTGCATCTACAATAGCAGTACGGTCATATTTTATCCATTCAAGTTTAAATAATAATTTAATCATTTTTAATGCTATTGTTGTTTTTCCTGACTGTTCTTCTCCCATCACAGCAAAAAAAGAATTTTCTTTTGTCTTTAATGACATATCCATACACTTTAAAACTTGTTGTTTTACATGCTCAACTCTCGCAAAACTTTGTAAAATTTCTTCCAAAGAAATGTTCTTTTTTTCTAATAAGTCAAAAAAATCTTTATATTTCTCTTTAGGAATTTCTATTTTTTCTGACGCTAAAACAAAAATGTCAGGCTGTAAAGATTCTTTCGTTAAATGTTCCATTTGTTCTGTTTTTACTTCTACAGTCACATCTACTATTTCATCTTTCATCAATTCCTCATTTTTTGATTCTTCATTTTTTATTATTTCATTTTCAATAACTTCTGTATTTTCTTTTTCTTCCTGTGTGGAGCTTATTTCCTCTTGTATTCTAATCGTTTCTTCTATTTTCTCAGCTTCTTGTACTCTTTTCAGTTCTTCTGCACGTCTAGCCTCTTTTCGAATTTTGGATGCTTCTTCTGCTTTTTTAACTTCTTCTTGAAAATTTAATGTTTTTTCAATTTTTCTAACTTCTTCTCGCATTTTTTCTGCTTTGTTTGCAATCCACACATCATCTTCTATTTGCTCTTGTTTTGGCTGTTTTTTTGACTCTTCTTGCTTCTTTTCTTGAACTATAGGCTTTTTCGCATAATATCCACTTTCTGGCTCTAATTCTTCTAAACTAATCTCTCCTCTATAATATGCAAGAAGCCTCTTTGCACGTTCCACACTTTTGCCAAAACCAAACCAAGAAATAATATCTTTACATTCATTAACACACGCTTTTTTTCTTCCAACTTTATGATATTGAAACGCTAATTCGTAAGCATAATCTTCTACATATTCTAACACTTTTAATTCCTCTAAAATTGTAATCAAAAGCTTACGTTCTCTACCTTTTACTTTTTCAATTTCATAACGATATTTATATTGTGTCACTTTATCTTCTGGTGCTAATTTTTGATATTCATTAAAATAATGTTCTGTAAACTCTAAATCTTTTAATGCCAAACAACAATCCATTAAATCCATTAAAATAATACGGGAACGTCTTTGTTTATAAGAACGCTCAAAAAATTCTCTCGCTAAAAAAAAGTCTTCATGTTTTTTATATGCTTTTCCAAGCATATTTAACTCAGAAACATTTTTTACTTGACGTATAGGAATTTGGTCTGCTATTATAACTGCTTCATCATAATTTTCTGTTTCTAGACATTCTTTTAATTTTTCTAATTTCTTTTTCTTTCCAAAGTCAAATAATGCCATCCCTTGCTCCTTATAATTTATCTGTTACTGTTCACTCCGTTCCAGTAACATTTTTCTTACTTATTTTTTATAAAACTCTAAATTATCCTGTAATGGTTTTGTCAACTCAATTCCTTGCTTATTTGTATATGTATGATATTTAAACTCTAATTCTCTTACTTTCTTTTGGCGTTCTCTCTTATATCGTGCTATTGCATCAACAAATGCTGGTTGTGTTTCTAATGTCATACGAATCTCTTCGTTAAATGGACAATACATTGCAAATATTTCCCTTGCTACTTTATTTAAACGCATTGCACCCATACATTCTGACTTTATCCATAATTCATAATCCTGTACAAATACTTCTTTTGTATTATTTTTTGCTTTTGCAATTTGCTGCTTTATTTTTTCTTTACGTTCTTCTGAAATATCCTTATTCTTTCTATAAAATTGAATATAATCCGAATACTCTGAAGTAAGTGAATGATATTGTATATTATTCCAAGCCGTTCCTTGCATCGTTCGGCATAACTCCCAACGGAAACGTCCTAATGTTTTAATCAATAAATCATCTATACTTCCATCCATCATAATTGGGAATAAAAATCTACCAGCAGAATTTCTTCGCTTACAACTCAATTCCTGCCACATAATCGCTTTTTGCCCATAAGTTGGAAATAAAATAATATCTGGAATAATTTCTCGCATTATTTGTTCTTTTTCAATATTATAATTTGTATCAGCATAATTTAACTCTCTATAAAAAACAGAAAAGTCAATTTCATGATATTTTTCTACTGTTTGTCCCATACGGTCTTTACTAACCAAAGCTTTCTTAGGACTACCAAGCATTTGCTCACTACACAAAACAGGAACGAAAATACTTGGTTGACCACCAACCAAACGATGATTATAACGAAACATATTTTGGATTTCATATTCTAATTTTAATAATTGGTCAGATGCTTGTCTCGCTTCCTCTTCTGCTGTAATTTCTCCTATTTTCTTTCGTTCTCGAAGTACCTCTGTATACTCTAAATCAAACTCATTTTTAGATGGTTGACGTTCTCCCTTATATACAGCACGTAACCATTCTGGAATCGTAAATATCGTACAACAATAAGAATGTTCTGTCCCTTTTCAGTCGATATAATTCTATTATTTCTTCCTTTGTTAATAATCGTTCATCTGTAAAACCATAATTTAAAAATAACTCTACAACTTTTGGCACTACTATATTTTCTTGACTAACTATTTTTACAAAAATAGTACGATATAATAAATAAAAACCATCTGCAATTTGACGACGCAATCCTCTAAAAGAATCTTCTGTAGACATACGGTCTTTCGCTAATATAAATTGATGCATCGATTGCACAAAACTCTCTGTTTTTTCTTTCGATAACTCTGAAAAAGTTAATAGCTGTTGCAATGTTCCTTTTAAACTCTGACAAATTTCATCATCCGACAATTCTATTTCACTTTCTTCTTCTAATTCCTCTTTATTCAAAAGTGCCTGATACATTTTTTCTAAACGTTCTTTTTCTATATTGATAGGATTTCCCATACATATTGTCAAACTTTCACTAATTCGATAAAATTCCTCTAACAATTTATCAATACATGATTGTAATCCAGCAATTGGTCTATTTTTATTGTTTGTTTCATTTGCAAGCTTTATCAAACATAATACAAGATTTTGAGAACCATTTTGATATAAAGCAGAAAAATATTTTAATACATATTCACAAGCATCTTTCATATCTTCTAAAATATCAATAATTAAATTTGTAAGTTCCTTTGCATGAAACATCGTCAATTCAATTCCGCAACCAAAAAAACTCTTTTGTACTTCTAATGGAACTCTTGCTAACTCTCCATAATATAACATTTCTTTTCGTTCTCTAGAAATTTTTCTTTGATAAGGTGCTGCAATTTCCAATGTTGGTAAAAAATCCATACCTTCTCTTGCTTCTTTGCAATATTCTTTATATTTTGCATAACCATCTTTTGCTAATTGATATACCGTATTCGCTAATTTATAATATTCCTTACTTGTTTTTGACAATTCATAAAAATATCTAGTCATTGTATTTACCATAAGACCTCGATAATCTTTATTATTTTCGCCAAGCATTACTCTAAGAGTTGCCTTATCCTTTACTGCAAATGCATATAAAACACTATCTTCTGCTGTAATATAATCTGCAATATAATGTCCTTTAGATAAGTCACATACACCAAAAAAGCTTCCTACTGGAAGAAGCATTTTTGTAAAATCATTTTTCACTAAAATACTACCTTTTACTAAAACGCAAACATAAACTGCTGGTTCATCTTCTCGAAAAATAGTTATTCCTTTTGGAATCTGATTGATGGTATTCGCCTTTATTTCAAAACCCATGTTCTTCCTCCCTAAAAGTACTTCTTTTCTTTATCTCTATAAAATTTAAAAGAATCCTTTTTTACACCATTAAAATTTATTTTACTCTTAGTATATCACAAAGTTCAACGAATGAAAACGGCTTTACTCTATCTTTTTTAAAGCTTTTTATTTTGTATTGG